>NZ_CZQA01000009.1:300000-547413 GCF_001458735.1 Candidatus Nitrospira nitrosa | reverse complement strand
TGAGGTAAGCTCGAAAAAGTGGACGCCTTCAACCTAGAATGAGAGGGCTGGAGGTGTGAGATGGAACAGGTCCCGCGACAGCAGTATACGAAGGAGTTCCGAGAGCAGGCCGTGCGGCTAGTCCTGGAACAGCAGGTGACGATTCCGGAGGCCGCCAGGCGCCTGAGCATGTCGGGCAGGACGCTCGAGCGCTGGGTGGGTCGGGCTCGGCAGGGCCAGCTCACTACGCTGGGAGAGAGCCGACGGCCCGTGACGGAGCTGGAGGCCGAGGTGTCTCGGCTCAAACGGGATCTTGCGGAAGCGCGGATGGAGCGCGACATCTTAAAAAAAGCCACCGCGTACTTTGCCAAGGCGCAGCTGCCCGGTACGCGCTCATGAGGACGCTGCGTCTCCAGTATCCGTTGACTCTGTTGTGTCGGGTGCTGGAGGTGTCCCGAAGCGGCTACTATGCCTGGCAGCATCGGCGTCCGTCGACACGCGCCCAGGAGAATGCGCGGCTGGAAGTGGCGATTCAGGCGGCACACGTGCGGACCCGACACACGTACGGCCCGGAGCGCCTCCAAGCGGAATTGCGTGAAGACGGCTTTCCAGCTGGGATCGGCCGTATCAAGCGGCTGCGGAAGAAACTGGGCCTGCGCTGCACACCGGTGCGACGGTTCACGATCACCACGGATTCGGCGCATCACCTGCCGGTGGCGGAGAATCGCTTGGCACAAACGTTCACCGCGACACGCCCGAATGAGACCTGGCTCACCGACATCACCTATGTTCCTACAGGGGAAGGGTGGTTGTATGTAGCCGGGGTCAAGGATCTGTATACCTGTGAGGTCGTCGGGTATGCCATGGGGGCCCGGATGACGACGGACTTGGTGCGCCACGCCTTGGGGAACGCGGTCGGGGCGAAACGCCCACGCCCGGGCTTGCTCCACCACTCCGACCGTGGGTCTCAATATTGTGCCCACGACTATCAGGATCAGCTGCGGCAGTTCGGCATGATCCCCTCCATGAGTCGCAAGGGCAATTGCTATGACAACGCACCGATGGAGAGTTTCTGGGGAACACTGAAAACTGAGCTGGTGCATCACCGACGATATGAGACGCGGGAGCAGGCTCGGCAAGAGATTACAGCATACATCGAGGTGTTCTACAACCGCCAGCGACGGCATTCCCGGCTGGGGAATCGCTCGCCCGCGGCATTTGCCCAACGGTGGGCCCGTCAACAGTCGGCGGCGTGAGACTGTCATTCATGGCGTCCACTCTTGACAACCGGGGTCAGTCTGCCGAAACCATCTATGCGGGTCTGTATGTGTTGCCACGAGGGGCATTGCGGACCGAGCTGTTGGCGGCACTGCGTCAGGCGCGCAAAACGCGTCGGCCTCGAGCGCGGGGCATCGATCGTCGGGGCCAGCTCCCCAACATCACGCCAATTACCGAGCGCCCCACAGACGTGGCCAGCCGCACAGTGCCAGGCCACTGGGAAGGCGACCTGCTGAAAGGCGCCCGTAACGGCTCGGCCGTGGGCACGCTGGTGGAGCGGACGACCCGCCTGGTCTTGCTGGCCAGAATGGATGGTACGGATGCCGCGAGTGCATCCCAGGGCTTCACGAAGAAGCTCCGGCATGTGCCTGCCCCGCTGCGGAAAACGCTGACGTACGACCGGGGTAAAGAGATGGCAGCACACGAGCGGTTGGCGCACCGTCTCTCGATCCAGGTGTTCTTTGCTGATCCGCACAGCCCCTGGCAACGTGGGACCAACGAAAATACCAATGGCCTGCTGCGCCAGTACTTGCCAAAGGGCACGGATCTGTCGATGTACACCCAGCGCGCGTTGAACGCCATCGCGCATCGGCTCAATACGCGCCCACGCAAGTGTCTCAACTTTGCCACGCCGCTGGAGGTCTTCACACAGCTGCGTCATGAGTCACCCGGTGCACTTGGAACTTGAAACCGCCGGGTGATTTGATCGTGGTCGGTTCTGAGGCATGCTTGTTGGTAACCTGATTTGGGATATGGGAGTAATGAACTGAAAACTACTGTCTGACGATGCTGGTCTGTGCGGAGTAGTCGAGCTGGGTGAGGGGCTGTTCACAGTCGTCCCTCGTGTGGCCGAATGTGCACATCTAATGAATAAGCCCTGCTGTTCTCACGCGGGTGCTATTCCTATGAGAATAGCTAACCCAGCGTTATGCCGTGCGTGCAGTCTTTCTGCGTGACCGAGTTGAGCACCGGGTTATGCGGGTTGTTTTCTCAGTCGATACGAGTAAGCTGGCCAGTGCTTCATTAACCGCCTTTGAGGTAGGAAAGGCCTTGGCAATGGCAGGTTCCAGCAAGACGACCGAAGTTCCTGCCGCTACTGCCGGATAAAACTTTCCTCTTTCCAGTCTTGTAAAGTCCGAGCGCTTGTACTCTGGACGCATATCGGCTTTATCCTTCTTCATATAATTTCCTTTCGCTGCGTGTCATGCGACGGGCATTGATGATTCGAATGGCAGCAGCTCGATATGTATGTGAAACAACCAGTAACCGACCTAAGCGAGACATCCCAAAGGTAATATACCGCAATTCGCTGATTGAGTGATCTGGATCGGGGCCTGAAAGGGCTAGACGATCCAGAAAGACCGAACCTGCTTCGTCAAACGAGACTCCGTGCTTGCGAAGATTGCTCTCGGCTTTGCGCGGATCCCACTCAAATTTCATATGTAAATCCAGGCTGTTTTCCTCTGCCTAGCAATCTGCGCTCAGGCTAGACCTACGGTCGTACTCATACAGACGAGTTTAAACCAATCGCCGCGGGTTGGCTACGGCGATGCGTTATAACACTGAGCTGAATGAGCTTACGTCGGCAAGGCTAGAAATGTAAGTTTAACCCGAAGGTCACCATGTGCCCGTTATCCTGGAATTGCTTATCGCGCAGTGACGCATCCTTTGAGTCGATCTTCTCAAGCCAGATATGGCGATAGGTGCCGTCGAGCGAGAGATGTTCGCTGAGAAAGAGCTGCAGGCCGACTCCGGCATGTGCGCCGAACCGATGTTGCGTCTTGTCGAAACCATGAGGGCCTTCGACATTGGTGAAGTACCAGCCGGCGCCGCCGAGAATGAAGGGGGAAAGCCGTTTGGTGCCAAAGGGATAGATCAAGGCGGACCCTTGAACGGGAAAGGTTCGGACAGTGGTGGAGCTGATGTCTGTCGTGCGATAATCGACAGAACCTTCGACGGCGAGAAATTGGAATGGGTGCAAGCGAAGCTGGCCTCCGCCGAACCAGTTCGCGTCCCCATCTTTGGGATCAAAGTATGTCGCACGACCGCCGATGGAGAGCAGCCCAAGATTCACGTCGTCGAAGATCCCCTCCGCCGCAGCTGGTTTTGTCACTCCCTCGTACAACATTCCCGCTAGCACAAGGGCAAGAGTCGTCAGTACTATCTGTCGTTTCCATGGTTTCATCATCACACCCGGCCTCCCTGTAAGATTACGACATTGTCCACAGTCATAGTCATTAGACGTGGGTGACTTGTCAGCGTAAACGCTGATAGAAAAAATAATGCAGTTAGATGATGAGATGGGTCAGGACAAGTTTTTGGTGGGATGAGAGAGGAAATTACCGAGCGACAATGCTGACTTGTTCGCAATGGTCTGGCTGGGGAAGGAGTTATTCGCAATCCTCCCAGGTGAGACCGAATGCGCGTATGTCGGCGACGCCAATTCTTGCCACAACATCACGAAGGTCGGAAGATAGGCCGGATCGAATTCCTCGTCCATTTCAAGCCGATTCCGCCCAGGCTACGAGGTTGCCCAGTGGCAACTCATGCTGTAGGTGAGCGGCAAGCTTTTCAGCAATAGTCTTACGTGTGATAAGTGCCGTGGCCATCAGACTTCTCAATGAGCCTAAGTCTTAGGCAGCACGGCGTCGTTTGGTTCGTCCGCTCTCCCGCGTTGTGAGCCGCGATGGTTTCTCAGTGAATCGACCAGTTACAAACTTATGCAGCACACTGGCAATGAGCGTTTGGTATGGGATCCCTTCTTCAGCTGCACGGGTTTGAATATCTATCAAATCGGGTGTAGACAACCTCACGTTGACCCTCCGGTTCTTGATGAACGTCGCCCGGGCCGCCTCTTTAAATCGCTTGAGGTCGGACTTTGAAGGAGTCATCGACTTAAACTGGCCGTTCTCGTAGTCTCTGGTGACTTGTTCTTCATAAGTGTATCGGCGTTTTTTCATCTATGCACCACCTTTCAGGTAATCACGGGTCGCCTTCCGATTCGGGATAACCGTCTTGAGGAAGTAGTGGTCAGCCTCTTCAATAAACGGAACCAAGTAGGCATAGTGTTCAACCGAGACAATAAACATTCGTTGGTGAGGGTATTTGCTGGGATTGGAGTGTGCCACGATATCAAGCAATCCGTCGGCTTCAATGGCCAGCACGATCTCCTCAAAAGAAATATTCCGTTCAGCTTTCAGTCGTTCGTTTTTCTCATGGCTCCAGCGAAACGGTTTCATGAGGTAGTCTAGACCAATGTGTGCCTAATGTCATCACTGCCAGAAGATACCATATTGTGATGTACATCTCGAATCATAACGATTGTGTGGGAGGAAACTTGTGATTGTTACCGATCTCTTCGCTCCAGAGGTGAATTGACTCTCTTCCACCCCCTTCATATAATGCGACCCGTTCTTGGTTTCCTTTATCCAACCGATACTTATGCGATCATTCTTCACTGGAAGTGCAGTTGGAAAACTGGCTCAACTTCGAGCCGGTCTACGCCACGCCTTTGCCGTGCAGCCGGATGACCAACCCCTCGCGATAGAAGATGTCCAATTGCTGGAGCGCATCGCCGACGTCATTGTCAATCGTCGGATGGCGGCGCCGGCGACGATGTTCTTGGAGTCTATGGGGCCGATGAATTTTCTCGGAAGCCAGGCGCTCCATTTCCTGACCCCCATCCTTGACTGTGCCTTCAATACTAAGGAAGTTGAACAGGTCGCTCGCTTGCTCGAACGACGTGATACAGTGACTCGTCTCATCGCCATCATTGAAACCAAGTCTGCTCCACAGGGAGCAACGGCTCAATGACGGCTTCTGTTTCCACTTCTCCAAAGATCGATCATCCCCTCAACGTCATTGTCGCCACTGATTGCGGCAGTACGACCACCAAAGCCATTCTCATCGAGAAAGTTGGGGATACCTATCGACAGACCTATCGTGGTGAAGCACCGACGACCGTCGAGGCTCCGTTCGAAGATGTCACACGCGGGGTGCTGAACGCCATCGCGGAAATTGAAGAACTGTCCGGGCGTAAGATTTTGGATGGTGATCAGATCATCACGCCTTGCCGCGATGAGAAGACGGGTGTCGACATTTATATTTCTACCAGTAGTGCGGGCGGCGGCCTGCAGATGATGGTGACCGGTGTCGTGCAGAATATGACGGGTGAAAGCGCGCAACGGGCGGCGCTGGGAGCCGGGGCCATTGTCATCGATGTATTGGCGGCGAATGATGGGCGTTTGCCGCATGAAAAGATCGAACGGATCCGCTCGATGAGACCGGACATGATCCTGATGGCCGGTGGAACGGACGGTGGAGCGGTGAATCACGTGGTGGAGATGGCCGAGTATGTGGCGGCGGCGGAACCGCGACCGAGATTCGGCGTGACGTACAAGTTGCCGTTGATCTATGCCGGCAACAAGGAAGCGCAACCACAAGTCAGAAAGATCCTTGAAGCGAAATCCGCACTCGTCGTGACGGACAACATTCGTCCGGTGCTCGAGCGAGAGAATCTCGCGCCGGCTCGGAACAAGATCCATGATCTGTTTCTCGAACATGTCATGCAGCAGGCCCCTGGCTATAAGAAGCTGATCGAGATGGCCGGTGCGCCGATCATGCCGACTCCCGCCGCAGTCGGCCTCATTATGGAGGCCATTGCCAAGCGGGAGCATCTCAACCTGATCGGTGTCGATATCGGTGGAGCCACGACCGACGTGTTTTCCGTGTTCGACGGGGTATTCAATCGGACGGTCAGTGCCAATCTTGGGATGTCCTACAGTGTGTCGAATGTTCTGGCTGAAGCGGGACTCGCCAATATCATGCGATGGGTGCCGTTCACGATCGATGAACAGACGCTGCGCAATCGCATCAAGAACAAGATGATCCGTCCGACGACCATTCCGCAAACGCTTGACGAGTTGCAAATCGAGCAAGCGATCGCGCGTGAAGCCTTGCGGCTGGCCTTGATTCATCACAAGTCGCTGGCCACGGGATTGAAGGGTGTGCAGCAGGAACGGACGATCTCTGATGTGTTTGAACAGCAAACGTCCGGCAAGTCGCTGATCGATATGTTGAAGCTGGATTTGATCGTCGGGAGCGGCGGGATTCTCTCTCATGCGCCACGCCGGATCCAATCGATGCTGATGATGGTCGATGCCTATGAACCGATGGGCTGTACGAGATTGTCGGTCGACAGCATCTTTATGATGCCACATCTCGGGGTGTTGTCGACGATCAACGAACAGGCCGCCACCGACGTGTTCGTGCGAGATTGCATGGTTTATCTCGGGACCTGCATGGCACCGATTGGACAAGGGAAAGATGGTGATGTCTGCGCTGATGTTGAGATTACGTGGCCCGATGGGAAGCTCACCAAGGAACAATTGAAGTTCGGCGAGTTGAAGTTGTTACCGTTGGACTCTGAGCAGAAGGCCACGATCAAAGTTCAGCCTGCCAAAGGTGTCAGCATGGGTGCCGGAGCAGGTGTGACTGTGACCAAAGAGGTCCATGGTGGCGTCGTGGGACTCTTGCTCGATGGCCGAGGACGGCCACTGAAACTGCCGGCTGAGCAAGAGGCTCGTGTGGCGTCCCTCACGAAATGGTTCAACGCCGTTGGGCTCTACCCAGGCCCGAGTATCGAGCAATGAGGACTGAGACAGATATCCGAGGCACGCTCTTGGCTCAGCACTCAGTCCTCAACACGCAAGACTATTGCTAGCATGGCGCACTCCTATACACCCGGCCTGACAGTCACTGACCGCACGGTGATCCACCGTCGCCGCATGCTGCCGCTCCCAGGGAAAGTCTTGGTGGCCGTCGGTGATCGAGTCCGGTCCGATCAGGTGGTGGCCAAAGCTGAGTTGCCTGGAAAAGTCTTCCCGATCAATCTTGCCAATCAGCTCAGCGTGACTCCAGGAGAGATGAAAGGGTATTTGACCAAACGAGAAGGTGATGTGGTCACCAAAGACGAGGTCTTGGCGGAGAATCAACCGCTGATCAAATGGTTTAAGACGGAAATTCGCTCGCCGGTCTCCGGCACGATCGAATCCATCTCGTCTGTCACCGGCCAGGTTTTGTTACGTGAGCCGCCGCGAGTGCTGGAGCTGCTGGCCTATGTGGATGGCACAATTACCGACACGATTCCACAGCAAGGTGTCGTGGTTGAGACGACCTGTAGTCTCGTCCAGGGGATTTTCGGCATTGGTGGGGAGACGTCCGGCGACATTGTGGTTGCGGTAACAGCTCCGGACGAACCATTGACGGCGAATCATCTCACGTCCGCCATGAAGGGGAAGGTAGTGGTGGGAGGCTCATTTCTTTCCGCTGAGACGATGAAACAGGCGAAAGCTGTTGGTGTGGCTGGTGTGGTGGTCGGTGGGATTCATGACGAAGACCTCCGTGCGTTGTTGGGCTATGACCTGGGTGTGGCCATCACTGGAACCGAGCAGGTGGGGTTTACGTTGATCCTGACCGAGGGGTTTGGGACCATTCCGATGGCCGCAAAAACGTTCAAGCTCCTCGCAGCTCATGCCGGCCGGAAAGCCTCGATCTCCGGGGCCACACAGATCAGGGCAGGCGTCATTCGCCCGGAGATTATCATTCCACAGGGGGAAGGGCAGGCGAAGACTGTCAGCCAATCGCAGCGGGAAGGCATCAGCCTTGGTGATCCTGTTCGGATCATCCGAGATCCGATGTTTGGGCGAATCGGTGAAGTGTCGGGGCTCCCGTCCGAGCTGACGAAGATTGCTACGGAGAGTGAGGTGCGCATCTTGGAGGTCACATTTGCCGACGGAAAGACCGCCGTGATTCCACGGACGAATATCGAAGTGATTGAAGGGGCATGAGTTGCGTGAAGCGTGAAGCGTATCTCGTCAAACGTTGGTATGCTCGCTCAACCTGTCGGTTGCTATTCGCGATTGGCTGGATGACGGGTGTGTTGGCGTCACATGCCGTGGCAGAGCCTCTGATCACTGTACCACAGGAGGTGCGGGTTTTTGATACGCCGAACGACGGAGGAGAAAGCCTCACCGTTCAGTGGGCGCCTCTGCCGACTGATGGTCCGGATGTCCGATTTCAGGTGCTAGTCGGTGATGCCTCCACGACGGATCCTCAGAAGTTGACGGTCGTTGCAGAATTTCCATCCAATGCCAAGTATGTCAAAGATGTAAAAACCGCTTGGTGGACCAGGACGGCGGAGAAGACGTGGCATCAGGCGATGGTGAAAAGTACGAAGGGTCTGGAGGTCAAGAATGATCAGCCCTATGCCGTGGCAGTAGCCGCCATGCAGGCTGATCAACGCCTCTTCAGTGCCGTCCAGGTCGCGACGCCGACGGCCAACTGGTTCAACTGGAACCAGCTCAATAATTTGATCATCGGTCTTTCATTCGGTGGTCTGGTGTTCTTTGCGATCACTTATGCCAAGCGGCACGAGATTTTTCTGCGCCGCATTCCGGGGTTGGATGCCGTCGATGAAGCCATTGGCCGGGCGACGGAGCTGGGCAAGCCGATTCTCTATCTCACCGGGGCTCATGATCTGCACGACCCTTCGACGATCGCCGCAGCGGTCATTCTCGGGAAGGTGGCCAAACGGGCGGCGCTCTATGAGACGGAACTGATGGTGCCTCATCGCGAGCCGATCACGATGGCGGTCTGCCAAGAGATCACGAAACAGGCGTATTTGGAAGCGGGGAAGCCGGACCTCTTTAAGGAGGACGCGAACTTTTTTATCACATCGGATCAGTTCAGCTATACGGCGGCGGTGGACGGCATCATGTTGCGCAAAAAGCCCGCGGCGAATTTTTTTATGGGTCATTATTTTGCCGAATCGTTGCTCTTGACGGAAACAGGAGCGAGTACCGGGGCCATTCAAATCGCCGGAACCGATGCGGACCACCAATTGCCCTTCTTCGTGACGACCTGCGACTACACTCTGATCGGTGAGGAACTCTACGCAGCCAGCGCCTACCTTTCCAAAGAGTCGGTCCAGATCGGAACCCTGCGCGGACAAGATATCGGGAAGGCCGTGATTCTGGCGGCGCTGGCTGTGGGAACCGTCTTGGCGACCGTGGGAGTCGTCACCGGGGCGCAATGGCCGCAGTTCTTTCTCGATCTCATGAGGGACCTGAAATGATTTTTCTGCGCCGACAGCTTCCTCTCCTCATTACATTGGTCACAGGCTTGTTATTTGCCGCGCAGTACTATGTGCCGCATCCGGCCTCTGAGCAGATGCTCACGTCTGCCACAAAGTGGATGCAGATCGTCGGCGGGTTTGCGTTGATCTTGGGAGTGACCAGTCTGTTCCATCAACATGCGGTGAAGATCAAACGCCAGGAAGCAGGTTGGGGGTATAGCCTCGTTCTCTATGTCGGCATGCTCGGCACAATCGCGGTTGGGCTCTGGGCCAATGGGAAAGAAAGTATCGATGGCACGATGACGGCCTTCGGCTGGGTCTACAACTTCATGATGGTGCCGTTACAAGGCACGATGTTCGCCATCTTGGCGTTCTTTATCGCGTCGGCGGCCTATCGTTCGTTCAGGGCGAGAAGCCGTGAAGCGGCGGTGCTCCTGGTGGCGGCCGTGATCGTGATGATGGGGCGGGTGCCGCTGGGTGAGTATCTGATTCCTCTGAGCGGCGACGTGTCTTCGTGGATTTTAAACGTACTCAACTCGTCCGTGCGTCGAGCCATTCTGATCGGAGTCAGTCTTGGGGCCATTGCCCTGTCGTTCAAGATCATCTTCGGCGTGGAACGGTCGTATCTGGGTGGGGGAAAAGAGTAACGTGAAACCTCGTTCGTCTCTCGTTTCTCACTATCGCATGCAGAACGATAGTTTCGGGTTCGGCGGGACCGGAAATTCGAAACCCCAAACTCAAAACTTCCCGTGCGTCACGAGGACCGGGTCATGAGCTTCTCGGAGCGCATGCTCAAGATCGATCGGCGAATCATCTTCTTGATGATCGGTCTCTGTACCCTCTTGCCGTTGCTCTATCCGGTCGGGTTGCCGATCAAGATTTCGTCAGAGGTGCGCGGCGTGTATGACCACATTGAGTCGTTACCGGAAGGGTCTGTGTTTCTCCTCTCGATCGATTTTGACCCGGCCTCAAAGCCGGAGCTGTATCCCCAAGCGATTTCGCTGCTCCGACACGCGTTCAGAAAAAATCTTCGTGTGATGACGATGACCTTGTGGGTATCCGGCACCGGGATGGCGGACCAGATCGTGACGCAGGTCGCCAAGGAGATGGGAAAGGAATATGGAAAGGACTACGCCTTTCTCGGGTGGAGTCCCGGCGGACAGGCTGTGATCATCAATATGGGACAGGATCTCTACTCGGCCTTCCCCAGCGACTATGGCGGCAAACCGACGAAGGGGTTGCCTGTGTTGGAGGGCGTGCGCAATTTGAAAGATGTGACGTACATGGTCAGTCTGGGTGCAGGACGACCGGGGGTGGAAGAGTGGTACGTCTTTGGGAAGGATAAGTACAAATTTGAAATGGGTGGTGGCTGTACAGGCGTCATGGCGCCTGGACTCTATCCATTGCTCCGGAGCGGGCAGATCAACGGCCTGATCGGGGGGCTCCGTGGGGCGGCGGAATATGAAAGCTTGATCGGTCAAAAAGGCAAGGCGGTGGCCGGCATGGATGCACAGTCCGCGACGCATGTGGCGATCATTGTTCTGGTCATCACGTGCAACCTGATCTATTTTTCGCAGCGGCGGGCCTTACGGGCTCAGGGGCACCTCGGGTAGCAGATAGGGGATAAGGATGGATGCCACAATATTTGGAGCTTGGGTTGCAACAGGGTTAACGCTCCTGATCTTTTCCTTTCTCTATAAGGACACCCCGCTCTTTAAATTCGCCGAACACCTCTATGTCGGTGTCTCGATCGGGTACACGATCGTGAAGACCTACGACACCGTGATTCTGCACCTCATCATCAAGCCGATCGTCGAGAACGGAGAGTTTGCGCTCTTCATTCCCGTGGCAATCGGGATGCTCATGCTGACTCGCTATGTGCCCAAGGCGGCTTGGATGTCTCGGTATGCCTTTGCGTTTATTGTGGGAATGGGCTCAGGTTTGGCGATTCCGAGAACGATCTCATCGTTCATTTTGAAGCAAATCGAGGATACCGTGCGTCCGCTCTTGTCGATCGCGGGGCCGGAGGGACTCACATTTTCGATGAATCTGCTTAATCCGGCTAGTAACCTCAATGCCATCATTATCTTGCTGGGGGTCAGCTCGGTGCTCTTCTATTTTTTCTTTTCCATCGAGCATAGCGGAACGGGAAAAGCGGTGGCGCGAACCGGCATCATGTTCCTCATGATCTCCTTCGGCGCCGGGTTTGGGTACACGGTCATGGCTCGCATGTCGCTTTTGATCGGTCGCTTGAGCGACTTGATTGAATTCTCCGATGCCTCCTACGGCCGGCCCACGATCTGGCTGGTGGTTGCCGTCGTGGCCGCGTTGGTTCTTCTCAGTCGGCGGTCGACCACCGGCGCGCAGGAAAGACAGTAGATCTTTTGAGTCTCTCCGGTTTTTCTGGTGAGCCGGATCTGCCGATGCCAGACTCTTGACGAAATGGACCATAGTCCAGATACACTGTGTCTGCGAGATGAAACGTATTGTGTTCTAAACAGGCCAAACAGACCACATAGACGAGATCGACCTCATCATGATGACAACGAGTTCAACCAAAGACTCTGTCCAATATCCGATCCTCAGAAATCTTCAGTTCTCACCCATCAAGCAGGGGGAGGATCAGTTGGTCGTGCTGTGGGACCCAAGTGGGCTGAGTAAAGAAAAGCTGGTGCTGCCGCTCAACTTCTTTTTTATCGTGCAGCACTTTGATGGAGAACATTCCCTCCTGGATATCGGGGGATTGTACTTGAAACGGTTCGGTGAGTTTCTGCTCCCGAGCAAAGTTGAGCAGCTGGTCGCAGATCTGGATGAGAAGCTGTTTCTGGAAGGTCCACGGATTGAGGCCGCACGACAACAGGCTCTGGCCGAGTATCGACAACGGCCGTTCCGTCCCGCGGTGTTTGCCGGACGAAGTTACGAAGCAGACGGCGCCAAACTGCGCAAGCAGATCGACGGATTCTTCACGTCAAGCGAGGGGCCGGATTTCAAGCCATCTGAGAACAAAGGGAAGTTGATCAAAGGGCTCGTGACGCCCACCTACGACATCAAACAAGCAGGGCCGGTCTACGCATGGGGCTACAAAGAACTTCAAGAAAGTCAGCAGCCGGACGTCTATGTCATTATCGGGACCGCCCATGCCGGTCTCGAAAACGTGTTTGCCGTGACGGACAAGGATTTTGAAACGCCGCTCGGTCTGATTCCAACGGATCAACAGATTCTGAAGCAGCTCAAGGCGCTGGTGCGCGATTGTGTCGACGAAGAGATCGCACATCAGGCTGAACATGCGATTGAATTTCAGCTGCCGTTTCTTCAGACGAGTGTCAATAAGCCTTTCACGATTGTTCCAATTCTCTCTTCGTTTTCAGCATCCAGCTTGAAGGATACAACCGTTCAGCATTCCGTGGAGCAATTTCTTACGGTTCTCCGGAATACCATTACTGAATCTGGAAAGACAGTCTGTGTGATTGCGGCAGGAGAATTGGCTCATCTCGGTCTGCGCTATGGCGATACTGCGCCACCCACCGATTTTTCGTTCCATCGTTCCATGCAACGGGACTTGGAGATGCTGAAGCACGTGGAAGAACTCAAGCCTGAGGAATTCGCCGCCTATATTCAGAGAGAAAACGATCAGCGTCGCATTTCCGGCTTCTCGCCTATCTACTGCCTCTTGCGATTGATCCAAGCCGAGAAGGGTCAGGTTCTCCGCTACGATCGCGGTATCACCGATCAATATAACTCTACGGCGACCTACACCAGCATGGCGTTTTTCTAATGACAGCTCAGTCCGTAATAATCATTTTCGTTGTCCCATCCTGCCCCAAACACGCAGTGTAAATTGTCTAAATAATTAGACAGTTGTAACCATATGATTTATATTGATAGCTGTAGATTTTGCCTACCAGCTGTCTTTCTCTGTAGAAAAGTTCCACAAAGTCTGCGGAGTGGTGTTGTGAGCGTGAAGTCACCACAACTTATTGTATCTATTAAAAAATACCGATCCATTTGATCGTTCGTACAAAAAGGCACAGTGATTGCTCACAATTATTGTTGCTGGTGAAGGTTTGGGTGATTTTGGACCGGCCTCCGAATGACCCATTCCTTCGCAAGAAGGAACCCTTCACCAGCTCTTTATTTCTCAGGTTCACTAGAGGCCGGAGTCACGCTGGAGGCCGGTGTCTCAGTGCTCCATCAGAGGACGTGGGGATGTGGTGTCCAAAAGCACCTCAGCCACACAAAAAACTTGACACCGTTTCTAACAAGCGGCTACATAGCTTGCTCATAAGTGTGATGAGTCAGGCTAAGAGCGTGAAAATACTTAATTCTGAATGTGGGTCGCTGTTGAAGTGGGAGGAGTAATTGGGGGTTTTCAATACGATCATCCGCTCTAAGGGATGAATCTAAGCGAGGGGAGGCCAAGTATGGGAGTTCTATTTTTAAAACCTTTTAGAGGGCTGAGGCGATCAGGCATCGCGCGGATGCTCCAGTCAGTCTTGTTGGCTGGGGGTCTGTTTGCGGCGCCTGGTTTGTTTGCTGCCGAGTCGGGGGTTGCTCCTCATGGGGGGCATGCGACTCCGGTGGCGATGCCAGGCTGGGCCCAACAGCTGAAGGGGCAGACGGTGGTTGAGAATGCCATCGAAGGGCGCGCCGACAATGCCCAAAAGATGGAGATGCAGCATCATCGCCTGATGGAGAAGCTCGGACAGCAGGCTCAAAGTGATGCGCAGGTGCAGCAGACGTCCGGTGCATTCAACAATATGTCGATGATGCACCAGTATATGGGGCAGGATGGGAGCAGCTTCCTGTTGATGACGGATGCAGGAAAGGGTGAACCGGTCCTCAGTTCGGGAGGGAAGTGCCCTGCCGGCGTGCCGGTAAAACAGTTCGATGTGTCCATGATCAACATCGAAATCACCTTGAATCGTTGGCTCGATTTTTATCCGGGCTACATGTACGTATTGACGGAGGATCTCTCCAAGGCTCGTGCAGAGGAAACGAAAAATAAAGAAGCCAGAGAGAAGGATGGGTATGATCCGGGTGCCGTTACCACCGGCTTGCAGGGTGATGTGATTCAGCCGTTGGTCATGCGCGCAAACCCTGGAGATTGCGTGAAGATGACCTTGCGCAATCAGATGGAAGGTGAGGATGGGAGTCTGTTCATTCAGGCGTCCAGCATGATCGTAAGCTCGTCCGGCAAGCCGGCGACCACCACGAATCCTGAATCGATTGTGGCGCCAGGCAAGGTACAAGAATTTGAATGGTATCTTCATCCTCAGATGCAGGAAGGCGTACGTCAGTTCCATTCCTTCAGCCATGACCGTGAGCTGACGGTGTTGGGCCTCTTCGGGGCGTTCGTTGTCGAGCCGAAGGGTTCAAAGTACGTGGACGCGTTGGGGAGCGCGGGGGCCGCACCTGAAGTGAAGAGCGGCTGGCAGGTCAATATTGACAATGGTTCAGGACCTGACTTCCGTGAGTTTGTGCTGTTCTACCATGAGATCGGGGACGAAGCGTTCCGTCCATTGAACAAGAAGGGCGACTTCTTGCCTCAACGTGACCCATTGACCGATGCCTATCGTCCAGGCGGTCGCGCGATTAATTATCGCAGTGAGCCGTTTGGGATCGACCAGATGCATCTCCAGCACGAGTATTTCGGGTTTGAAGATGAATCGATGGCCTACAGCTCCTATACGTTCGGCGACACGCCGACTACGATTGCTCGTGGCTACTTGGGCGATCCAGTGAAGTGGCGGGTGGTCCATGGCGGTTCCGAGGTGTTCCATTCACACCATCCTCATAGTGGGACGATCCGGTGGCAGCGGAGCCCAGGCACCGAGCCCAACAATCTTTGGGCCATGGGTTCTGATGGGCCCGTGAAGTATCCGATCGTGAGAACGAAGTCGGATCGTGTGGATGTGGAAGTGATCGGGCCATCTGAGGCGTTGGACCTTGAGCCTGAATGCGGTGGCGGTGGTTGTCAGCATTTGGCAGGTGAGTTTCTCTATCACTGCCATGTGGCCCACCATTATGTAGCCGGCATGTGGGGGTATGGTCGATTCTACAATACGCTTCAAATGGGGGCGGCCCATACTGACAGCATGCCGGATCTCCGTGAGTTGCCGGATCGCATCGGTCGGATGAAGCTCGGTGTTTCGTCCGATAAGTTGATCGGGACCACGGTTGATTGGTTCGGAAAGACGTTTAAGATTGTCGACAAGGGGCAGAAGACCAACTGGAAGTCCAACCCGGTCGTCGTGAACGTCAAGGATTGGGTTGAGATGTTTGTCCCGGCACAAGGAAAGCCGGGCCATACCGAGGATGAAAAGGGACAGATCCTTTCCTATGATTCAACGGTGTGGGATTGGAAGTGGGACGGAAATATCGCGCGCGGTGAACGTGAAAGTACCGCGCAGAATCCTAAATATGCATGGGCAGCTAAGTGGGAGGACAGCACCAGGCCTGCCATTCTGTTTGATCCAACCACGGCCAAGATGGCGTGGCCATTGTTCAAACCGCACTTCGGCAAGCGTGTGCCGTTCTCAGCAAACCACAGCGGAGCGCCATGGTTGGAGCCGATTCACCAGGATGAAAATGGTGAGCGGACCTCAGAGCCAGCCAAGCCGGGTGAGCAGGGCCGATGGAGCCTCTGCCCCGAAAACGCGAATCGTAAGCACTACAACATCCACTTCGTGCGGATGCCGATTACTCTGGCCAAGAAGCAGGGGAAAGAGCCGGCCATGGTCGACAAGGACGGCTTGATCTATGTGCTGCATGAAGAAGAACGTTTGACCAGAGCGAATGACGATCTGAAGCTTCCCGCAGTCATTCGTGCCAACGTGTATGACTGTGTGGATGTGCTGCTGACGAGCGAGTGGGATGACGACGACTACACGAATTTCCAGTCATCCAAGATCAACATCCATCCCCACTTTTTCCAGTTCGATACGGGGAACTCGGATGGTGTGATCTCAGGGTTTGAATATGAGATGTCGGTCCGGCCGTTCACCATGTGGGGGAAAAAGACCAAGCATGGGTTGCCGGCTCCGATGGTGGCGAAGCTAGAGGGTGCCGTGAAGGCTGGAGCGAAATCACTCAAGATCAAGATGGCTCCAGGCGCCTCGCCCTTCCATGTCAATACCGAAGTCATGGTCGGGATGGATTGTTTAGACAAAGGGAACGATCCGACGGCCTCGTTGCCACGGGATAAGAGCTGTCAAGAGGTTGCCCGGATCAAGGAGATCAAGGGCGATCAGGTGACGTTCTATAAGCCGTTGAAGAATAGTCACCCGGCGGGTGATCTGGTATCACCGGAGTTTGTCCGCTATCGGTGGTGGGTGGATGTGGACATGGGCACCGTGTTCTGGCACGACCATGCCTTCGGTGCGACGACCTGGCCGCACGGCGGGTTCGGCGTCACGATCGTGGAGCCATTCGGATCGACTTATCATGATCCGAAGAACGGCAAGCTGGTCTACAGCGGCCCGGTTGCAGACATTCACAGCAACGAACCGATCGGGGCGGGCGTGAGTGGGAGTTTCCGTGAGCTGATGGTATCGATCCATGACACGGTGCCACACACCGTGAACGTGATCGAGGCCGGTAATCCTCCAGGACAGCCGGTAGAGGTTGCTCTGGAAGCTGGAAAGACCGTGTCGTTCCAGATGCCGGAAAAAATCCTGAATGCGCCGAATAAGTACATCAACGGCGGAACGCATACGACCGGTAGCGGCTTCAATTTCCGCGCGGCTCCGTTTGCACAACGCCTATCAAACAATCCGGATACCTCGAAGCTGTTCAGCAGCGCGATCCATGGAGACCCTGGGACACCGTTGATTCGGGCGTACACAGGTGACACATTGGTCGTCCGCTTGTTGCACCAGCTCATGAATGAGTCCCATGTTTGGACGATCTCCGGTCATACGTTCCTCACGGAACGCTATGCGGCGGATGCCAATCGGAAGAACTCGATTCACGTTGGAATCGCCGAACGGTATGATTTGGTCACAAAGGCGGGCGGTTTCCAGGGCATGCCGGGTGACTATATCCACTTTAATGGTAGAAGTTCACACTTCGCGGAAGGTGGATGGGGAATCCTGCGGGTACTTGATAAGCAAGTGTCCGATCTGATGCCGTTGCCAAAGGGAACCAATCCTTTGAGCATTCCTGCCACGCCGAGCTCAGTCTGCCCGGTGGATGCACCGGTCAAGAACTTCAGTGTGGTGGCATTGGATCGCCCAATGAAGTTGAATCCGAAAGCGCCGGACGCAATTGAAGTGGACTTCGAGCGGAAGATTGAAATGACCATGCCGGAAGGCAAGATCTTCGCGCTGGAAGGAGAAGCCACGACGGTGTCCAGCGGTGCGACGCCGCACCCGTTGACGCTGCGTGCAAATTTGGGCGACTGTATCAAGGTGAACTTGACCAACAAGATGAAGGCGAGTCGGGCGTCATTCTTCGCGCCTGGATTGGCCTTTGATCCGAAGGACAGTCAAGGGTTGAACGTCGGCAACAACGGCGGCGATCAGACCATTGGTCCAGGTGAAAAACGTCAGTACACCTATTATGCGCATCCGTCGAACAAGGAGACGACCTCCTTGGTGTGGGATGGTGGTAATATCGTTGTCAATCCACGGAACGGATTGTATGGCGCGATCATCATCGGCCCACGTGGATCGCAGTATCGTGATCCTGTGAGCGGTGCAGATGTCTCACAGAAGAACGCTTGGCGAGCGGACGTGATCGTGGATACGACGCTCCCAGACAACGTTGGGAAACGGAACTACCGTGACGTGGCCCTCTTCTTCCAAGATGAGGACAACATCATCGGGACGGCATTCATGCCGTATGTGCAGAATGTCGCGGGCTTGACGTCGGTGAACTACCGCGCAGAGCCCTACAAGTTCCGAGAAGATCAGGGATGTTCACTCGGGAAGATCTTCCAGCCTTGTGTCGTTGACAAGCCGGAGGATCCAGTGACGCCGTTGATCGAAGCGCACGCAGGCGATGCGGTCAGGATTCACGTGATCGGCGCCAATAGTGAGCAAAACGGGATGTTTGGAGTCGAGGGCCATGAGTGGCCGATCGAGCCGTACATGCCGGGTGCTGATATGATCAGTGTTGTGGAGTACGCCGGTTCTGAAACACTTGATGTCTTCCTACGTGGCGGTGCGGGTGGTCCGTATCGTCAAGTCGGTGACTTCGTGTGGTCGAACCAACGGCTGCCCTACACGCAGTCCGGTCAGTGGGGCTATCTCCGAGTATTGCCGGCAGGTGATACCCGGATCCAGCCGCTCGGGGCTATGGGAGCGGCGGTCAAGCGGGCTGAGGTAGCGCCCCAACCGAAAGCTACTCCGACCGCGATGAAATAGCGGAACGGAGATAGTATCGCATCTGTGGGGGAGTCGCCTGTTTCATGCGGCTCCCCCACTTGTGTTTGTAGTGACTCCAGTCCTATCGTGTTGGTTGATTGCGATGGAAAAATCAGGATGCACAAGGAGTGAACATGAACATGGTGATGTGGGGGCGATTCATCATCGGATTAATCATACTCGCCGGGGGCAGTCAGGCTGCGGCGTACCAAGAATACATGGTTTCAGACGGTGGAAGTATTATGGGGACGGTGTATCTCGGCGGGCAGGTCCCGAAGCCGAAAGGCTATAATCTCACGACGTTGCCTGATCCCTTCTACTGCGGCCGCATCTCAGACGGACAAGGGTGGCGCATTTTGCAGCCCTTCAATGTGGGACTCGGTGGGGAATTTCGAGAAGTCGTGGTGTATCTCGAAGGGGTGGAGAAAGGTAAGCCGTTTGACGAGACGAGTACGCCTCAAGTTGAAGCCAAGGACTGCTTGTTTCTCCCCTTCACGATGGCGGTGCGAGACGATCAATCAGTGACCGTCGTCAATATGGATCCGGTCATGCACGATATCCAAGCGTATGAAACGTCGAATCTGGGCGCACGAGTACTGTTCAATGTTCCGTTACCGATGAATCCACAACATCCTCGAAACTTTAAAGATCGTAGCGATGCCGCGATGTATCACAGACACATGGCCGGTGCTCCCACGAAGCAACTGGTGAATCTCAGCAAGGGGCGCAGGATTTTCGTGATGCAGTGCGGCTTTCACGCGTATATGGAGAGTTGGGGAGTAGCGGTCAACAATCCGTACTTTGCCAAGACGGACGAGGAGGGGCGATTCGCCATCACCAACGTTCCCCCGGGCACCTATAAGTTGGTCGTCTGGCATCCCTACGTGAGGACATCCGTTGAGCAAACGATTACGGTGCGTCCCAAAGAGACGATGGAAACGACGCTGATGGTCCAGGCTCCAACGGGTCGACTCTATGCCAATGAGGTCCTAGAACATGACTATGTCCGTTATAATGTGACGGAGGAAGCCCAGAAAGAGATTGATCCAATGATTCAGAAGCAGAAACGGTGAGCGAAGGTTGGATCGATGCAAGTTGAGGGAGCGGTGCCATCATTCGTCGGTCTCATGCGATGCATCTGCATAATCGTCGTGTGTGGGCTGCTGTCGCTTATTGATGTCCCGGCGAGGGCTGACCACGAGAGCTCGAAGCAGCCGCAGCTGTGGGTGCCACATGATGAAGCCGAGCGGTTGGGGGCAATGGAGGTGCCGGGTGGAATGGTATTGGTTCCGGCAGGATCGTTTCTTATGGGGAGTGATCCGCGAAAAGACCGTGCCGCCGGCCCGCAGGAACAGCCACAGCATGAGGTTTATCTCGACACGTTCAGGATCGACCGGTTCGAGGTGTCAAACGTTGAGTATCTTAGATTCGTCCTCGGGACGGGAGCAGATTGGCCGAAGTTCTGGCGAGAGAATCCATTTCCAGAAAAAGCAACACTCCATCCCGTGATCAACGTGAGCTGGCGTGAAGCCGACGCTTTTTGCCGGTGGGCCGGTAAACGACTTCCGACTGAGGCCGAGTGGGAGAAAGCAGCCCGTGGGGTAGACGGTCGGATTTTCCCATGGGGGAATGAGCCTGCAGGTTGGATCAAGAGTAATATTGCCCACCCTGGGTCGAAGCGAGGATTCAAGTACCCACCGCTCGCCAATATCAATCGCTATGACAAAGGGGCCAGTCCGTACGGCGTGTATCAAATGGCCGGTAATGTCAGCGAATGGGTATCGGATTGGTTTGATCCGGAGTATTACCGGCATGGTCACGACAAGAATCCGCAAGGGCCCACGACCGGAGAACTCAAGGTCTTTCGTGGAGGGTCTTGGAACGAAGACCCGGAGGTTGCCCGCTCCGCCGGCCGCAATGGTGGTCCGCCTGATCGGGAGAGTTACTTGACGGGGTTTCGCTGTGCGCAGTCTGGAGACCATGTAAATGGTGAAGCATCGAATATCGGCCGAGATGGTACCGCACCGACGGTGATGCGGCTCTCGGAGTGACGGACGCTACGTAAAGAACTTTATTCTTCAAGAAGGAGGCCGCATGATGAGAGAAGCAAGTGGACGAGTATGGCGGAGGGCCAGTCTGGTCGTGATCATGGCCGGTGTCATCGCAAGCATGTCTCATGTCGCATGGGGACTCGATACACAAGACATCACGGTGGAATGGACGGAATCCGGGAAGAAATTGGCCATGGAACGGGTGGCCAACTGGAAGACGAAAGGGGAAATGATTGTGGTGCCCGCGGGAGAGTTTCTGATGGGCAGCGATAAGAAGACGGATCGCCTAGCCTATCGAGGCGAGATTCCGCAACGGCGCGTGTATCTCGATGCCTTTGCGATCGATAAGTACGAGGTCACGAATCTTCACTATCTGAAATTCATTCTCGCGACCGGGCGCAATCCCCAGTTGGATTGGCGCTACGACGGTGGAAATTTCCAAGAGGCTATGGCGCACCATCCGATCATGCACGTGACGTGGCACGACGCCGATGCGTATTGCAAGTGGGCTGGGCAGCGGCTGCCGACTGAGGCGGAATGGGAAAAGGCGGCGCGAGGTGAAGACGGAAGAATGAATCCCTGGGGGAGTCAATCCGCGGGATTGAGCCGGGCGAACTTCGGAAGGACGGGGCTTTCTGGACCCGTGCGGGATCGGCCTGAACGATCACTGATGTACCCACCCATCATCGCCGTGGACAAGTATGAAAACTCGGTGAGTCCCTACGGACTCTATCAAACAATGGGGAACGTGGCTGAATGGGTGTCCGACTGGTATGACCAGGGTTACTACAAGACGGCGCCTGATCGAAATCCTCAGGGGCCAGCAACTGGAACACAAAAAGCGTTTCGCGGTGGAGGTTGGATGGACAGTACCACCACGATGAGAGTGGCGATGAGGAACGGGACGGATCCGAACACGAAGATTAATTGGTTGGGATTTCGTTGCGCGAAGTCGGTGACCGAGGAGCCGTCATCGGTTAGGACCTCTCAAGTGCATTATGTAACCTCATCTGTGGAGTCAGCGCGCTGAATTATCGTGTCGTGCGACATGGGCACACGCTGGTTATAATGAGCTGATCAGGCAAGGAGTGAATATGTTTGTCACCGGGCTTGCTTCATACATGACCCGTGCAGGCTTACCAGAACTGCGGCTTGCTGCGTTTCTGCTTGCTGTTATTCTTCCGGTGAGCGCTCCGCAGCTGAGCGGGGCGGCGCCAGGAGGAAAGACCGAGGTGCTGCCTGTGGAAAAGGCTGCGCCTGCGGCAGTGGTCATCGAGGCAGCTGGAACGGAACTGGAATTGAGGCGCCAGATGAGAACAAGGAACAGTGTGGCGGAGTTGGCGAGTGGTACGGTTCGGTTTTCGCTGGCACCTACGGGGAGCTATGGTTTCATCGCCCCCAAGCAGCTTGGCATGGCATTGGTGACACAGAGTCCGGATTTGATGTTGGAGCGGGTATCATCTTCGTCAGGATCCTACGAAATTCATAAACTCGGCGATGGAAGCGGTCTCTTGGTCGGATTTGTGGGGAGCGAGGTGGTTGCTCAGATCAAGCCGAGTGAACGACCGAAAAGCGTACGGCTGTTCCTGTACTCAAATCCTTTCAGCAACGCGACGACGATTGCGGCAGTCCCGTTAACAAAACTTATGGTTGACCAGATGCCCCGTCGGATTGATTCCAGGCAGACGGATGGCCCTGTCTTGCTGGAAATGGATTTACAGGGTACCGCTAACCGAAAGGCTCCTAGTCAATAGAATTGGCATGGTCTATCAAGATTGCACTGTATGAACATCTGCATGATCTGAGTGTATGTCTGGAAGGGAGCCAGGACCTTTTGCTCTTCCAGGGGAGTATTTTTGTAGTGGTTAAAGGATACTGAGGTAGTGAACTCGTGAATGTTGACAGAGGAGTTCATCGGTGAATGGGTTGTTGCGCACGAGTTGTGTCGCGCCCGTACTTTTCGTCGCTGCCGCGTTCCTGCCGATCAGTGCGGAGGCATATGAAGTTATTGATGTCCAGCATGCAGGAACGATCGAAGGCGTGGTGACCCTGAGCGGTGATTCTCCTGAACCGAAAGGGTTCAACCTCATCACGTTTCCTGATCCTGTCTATTGCGGGAGGATTTCAAATGGACGTGGGTGGCGCTTGCTGTATGATTTTGTCGTCGACTCCCGCAGAGGCCTGAAGGACGCGATCGTCTTGCTGGAAGGGGTCGAGTCCGGCAAGTCCTTTGATGTATCCGTTCCGTTGATTGAAGCGAGGGATTGCAAATTCGAGCCGTTTATGACGATTGTTCGAAATGGGCATGCGGTGGAAGTGATCAATATGGACCCGGTCATGCACGATATTCAGGGATATGAGACGTCGCCTGAGGCAGGTAACCGGGTCTTGTTCAACACACCACTGATCATGAATCACCAGCATCGGAGGGGCGATCTTCATGCCATGCATAATCATGCGCCGGGGAAGTCGCTGGTCGGGCCGGTGTATCTCAATAAAGGTCGACGGA
This sequence comes from Candidatus Nitrospira nitrosa, assembly GCF_001458735.1. NCBI lineage: Bacteria > Pseudomonadati > Nitrospirota > Nitrospiria > Nitrospirales > Nitrospiraceae > Nitrospira > Candidatus Nitrospira nitrosa. The sequence goes on along the minus strand of NZ_CZQA01000009.1, from coordinate 524,097 downwards.
CATTCTATATGCAGTGTGGTTTTCATGCCTATATGGAAAGTTGGGCGATGGCTGTGAACAATCCCTACTATGCTGTCACAGATAGAGAAGGAAAGTTTGTGATCGATGGTATTCCGCCCGGGACGTATCAGTTGGTGGTGTGGCATCCGCAGACAGGCCCTGGCACGACGAAATTTGTTGTGGTGCAGCCCGACGGAAAATTGGTCGAACAACTATCCTTACCGGCTCCAAAGGGGAGTCGAACGGCCTATAAGGTTATGGATAATCCTCGATTCGGTCTTGAGTCTTTGGGGTATTCCATCGATATCCAACCGGTGGTTGAGATCCAGCAGTAACCAGCGATGTGGCGCAGGATAACGAGGACAACCGTTACGCCGGTGCTCCTTGTTCTCCTTGTGGTGATCTTGATCTGGGCTCCACTGGCGGTTGCAGAGGGTGGCGACAGTCTTTCCCGTGAGCCTGAATTCTCAGGCCGTCTTCTCAAACACGTTGACGGGAAGCAATATCAGGCGCAGGTGTTTGGGAAAGGTGATCGGGTACGGTTGGAGTATAAGTATGCCGTTCGAACGGAGCGAGGATTTGCGGCGATCCAAATCATACGACTGGATCACGCAGAGGTATGGTATGTCCTCCCTCAACTTCGAGAACTGCTGGTGATGCCGCTGACGGAGGACATTATTCCCATCTTTCCAAAATTGATGGGAGAAACGAAGAGAACCCTGATCGGCCTATCGGTGGTCGCCGAACGTCCTGCTCAGCTGTTTGAGGTTTGGACGGATCGCCATGGACGTGAGGAACGATTCTATGAATGGGTTGATGATGAGCTGGGCATTATACTCAAACTTGTCAACCAAGACCGTGATTGGTCGTTTCAGTATGAGCGAATCCGGAGGTCACCGCAGCCTGCCATGTATTTTGAGGAGCCACCGGGTTACCAGAAACGGCGAGGCTCCACCGGTGGAAGGCGTGAGGAGTAGGAGATAGATTTCTTGGCGAATCGATACGTTGCAATTGGCTTGTTGCTCCTGACCTGGTTGATGCCGCTGCACGAGACGGCGGCGGGGACAACCACGTCAGGCATGCAGGCAATTCAGGCGCTCTACGATCAGAAAGAATATCAGAAGGTCCTGGATGAGTTGGCCAAGCTTGACTCAAACATGGTCGGTTCGCCCGATGTTCGTCGACTCAAAATTCGCACATTATTGAGGTTGGGGAAGCCGAAGGACGCCTTATCGGATTATGACGATCTTGTGCAATTGCTCAAACATGATGATCAATCGACTCTCCAAGAGGTCGCACTGGCTTTCGTGGTCGTGCTTACTCAGGATATGCGGGAACAGATGCGAGGTGTCGCGTACACAGCTCTGAAGGAGTGGCAGAGTCCTGAAGCGATTCCATTTTTGGAAGATGGACTCAACGATGGATCAGGACTTGTCCGTGCATTGGCCGCTGAAGGGCTTGCAAAATTAGATGGCGGTCGCCGATCGGCTCGTTTCCGACAGGCGTTGGACGACCAAGCGGCTTTGGTGAAGGAGGCGGTTCTCAAGGGACTAGGAAAGTCCGGCGATGTAGCGGTCGTCAGTCTTGTTGAACCACTGTTGCAAGATCCTGAGGTGCGGGTGCGCGTGGCCGCGGCAGAGGCCTTGTGTCGCTTTGGACGCAAACAAGGTTGTGGGTTGTTGGAACGCTTAGGGAAGGCTCCGAACCCTGATGAACGGGGGGCGGCGATTCGTGCGTTGGTCGACTTGCAAGGAGCGCAGGTGTTGCCGATTCTGATCGAAGCCAGCCGGCACACACAACCGTCGATTCGAGGTGTGGCTGCCATGGGCTTTGGTCATGTGTCTAAGCCGGAGGTGATCACTGTCTTGAGTAGGCTTCTGCGGGACCCGCTTCCTCCGGTTCGAGTGGCGGCTGCGGTGAGTCTCGGACAACTCCATGGTCTCGATACGATTTCACCATTGAGAAAGGCCATAGCGGAGGAACCTGATGCGTCAGTCCGGGCGTTTGTGATCGGGGGATTGCTTGAGCAGGGGGAACGGTTTGATGAGCTATCCGGTCAAATTTGGGCTCTTATCAACACGAAGGAGTTGGCCGTCAGGACCGCCCTCGCTCGAGCCCTTGGACGAGCCTCCAAGGAGAATCACGCTGCAGCTCATTCAGTGGTGATGTCGTTGTTCGCGGATACGATGCCTCGTGTCAGAATTGCAGCGCTTAAATCGATGGCAAAAATAGATGGCGGAGGGGCTCTTCCGGTTCTAAAGCAGGGGCTTCATGATGACGATGACGCGGTTCGTGCAACGGCAGGAGGGGAGCTGCTCCATGTGATGTCGACCAAGGAGTAATGGTCGCGAGTGTTACTCGCATCCATGACCGGCCTTGACGTGAGAAAAAGTTTCGCATGAATATTCGGCATATAGGTCAGCCCTATCCACAAGCCCGTGGTCCGTTGCGTGATAACGGAAGTATGAGAAGGCTGACGCAACAAGTAAGGAGTCAGGTCTGATGGTTATTCGATGGTGGATTGGGATAGCAACGTTCAGCATGCTGTTCAATACGTTTCTCCTCATGGCGTCTGCCCAGTCATTGCAGGCTGTGATCGCACCGCCGAAGGGAAAGGACCGTGCGCCGATGGTTGAGGTCCCGACCGGCTCATTTCCCATGGGGGTGCCACCTGGAGATCGAGACGGTGGACGAGACGAATACCCACGTCACGAGGTCGTGTTGGATACCTTTCTAATCGATCAATTCGAAGTGACGAATGGCCGCTATTTGGAGTTCATCAAGAGCACCGGCCATCGTGTCCCACAGAACCCGACAAATCCTACGAGAAATCTTTGGCAAGGTGGCACCATCACAGAATCACTTGCAGAGCGTCCTGTCATCAATGTCGATTGGTTCGACGCGGATGCCTACTGCAAATGGGCCGGAAAACGACTTCCCTCGGAAGCCGAATGGGAAAAAGCCGCAAAAGGGACATCTGATCGACGGTTCCCTTGGGGAAATGTCGAGCCGACCGCAAAACATCTGAATTACAACCAGAAGTGGATCGGCGAGAAGACGCTCATGCCAGTCGGAAGTTATGAGGCGGGGAAGAGCCCTTACGGCGTATATGACATTGTCGGCAACGTGTGGGAATGGGTAAATGACTGGTACGATGCGCGGTATTATGAAAAGAGTCCCTCCAAGAATCCACTAGGTCCCCAGGAAGGCACGAAGAAGGTGATTCGAGGAGCGGGCTGGCAGAACGAAACCCCAACGGTGCGCATTTTTACCCGTGTCGATAGTGATCCGACCATGCGCAATGAGTCGACCGGCTTTCGCTGTGCCGCTGATAAGGGAATAGACTGATATAAGGCTCAGTAGCCCCGTTCAGTATGGTTACATGGCAGGTTTTGCCGACTCTGGTTCAGCTGGCTTATTAAAGTCCTCCAACGGTTGAAAGTTCAGTGGGAGATTGAACAGATAATCCTGGACCGGGTGCATCTTGACGTGCTGGTATTCCATGATCCAACTTCCGTCCTTTTTGGCCAGCTTCATGGGAAAATGAATGTCCGTCGCGAGCCATTGGTAGTAGACGTCGACCTGCTCCCCTTGCTTCGTCGTCACTTCGTACAGGACGGTCGGATGTCCTTCCCTGACTTCCTGGCCGATTTCCTCCCGTGACACCTCACCAGGCAATGTTTCACCCACTCTGAGGTCCTGTTCTGTACTGTACGGAATGGTCTTGAAATGTTTCATTCGGGAGAGGAGCAGCCAGACGACCTGCTTATCCTTGCGCACGATGCTGACGTTGACAGGTCCCATCGTGTGGTGCTCAATACGCCACATGTTGTCGCGGTAGTAGACGTTGGATTTCTGTGAGCGTCCGTTGATCTTTGTGATCTGATCGGCAGTGAACTCCAACGCTTGGGTCGGAATACTTGTTAGAAGGACGCTGCATGTCATCATGAGAATCCGCCAAACGTGATACCATCCGAATCTTTTCATCCAACTGACTCCATTGTTCACTTGATCTCTCCTCATCGATTAGTGGCTCTGTGTTTAATGTGGTGTGAGGATATCGATTACGGGGCGCTCTTGATCGATGAACGTGCGCACCGAAAGCCGATCGTTGCAGAACGTTGATTGGGAGATGCGCCGCCTCTTGTGGCGGTTCTGAGCATGATGCGAGCGCTTTTCCATGAACCGCCTCGAACGCCCTTGTATCGCCCCATGGCAGGGCCTGGCGGATTGCGTTCCGGCATATAGGCATAGTAGTCAGGGCCGAACCAGTCTTGTACCCATTCAGCGACGTTTCCGGCCATATGGTGTAGGCCGTACGGACTTCGACCTTGATCAAGGGAATCGACACCTGCGAGGATCGGGATCTCATGTACATGATGCTGTCCAAACATCGCGAATGAGGAGCTTGGGGAGGTTTCACCCCAAGGGAATAGGTTGCCGTCTGACCCTCTCGCTGCTTTTTCCCATTCGGCTTCCGTCGGGAGTCTCGCCTGTTTGGCTGTGCAGAGATCATTGGCTTCTGCCCACGTGACATAGAGCGCAGGCCATCGTGTCAAGGTTTCGTCCCGGATGAAATGGATGGTGATGACATGCCAGAGCAGTTTCTGTAGCTCGTCCGGTGGATGCTGGTTTCGTTGTTGCAAGAAAACAAGGTACTCCCCGAGGTTGACTTCATCCCGATCAATCTCGTAGCTGTCCAACCAGACGCGATGTTGGGGAAGCTCCGTATCATCGAAAGGGGTCCAGTTGCCATAGGGCGCAGTAGGGACGCTCTTGCTCCCGTATGGAAAAGTGCCGGCCTGGACGGGGACCATTGGGGATGGCTTAGCCAGTGCCGCAATGGCGGTTAAATGAGAAGATAATTCCGGTGACGGTTTTGATCCAGCCTCCGTGACCGCGGAGGTTCCAAGGATGGTGAGGAAGGAAAGAGCAGTCACGAGACCTGTACGAGAATCCAACATGTGATGGTATCCAAACGCCTTATCGTGGGGCCGGAGGGCGTTGCACGATTGCTTTGTCCTCGATGGCTGACAGGTGCTCAGCCTTGTTCAATGACTGCCAGATTACCATAGAGGTCGACAAGGCTGCATCCGGGTGCCCCTGACGAGATATGAGCTGATTGTAAAGACCAGGCGTGCCTGGGCGATCTGCCGAATCCATCGGTGTATTGAGATACCACGAAATGCTTGGGTAGGATAAGCGCGTGCGGTGGAGCGCTGCTGAGCCAACGGATATGTTCACGCAAAGCGTTGATAGTTCAAGAAAGGAGTCTCACATGATCCGCTATCGGTCACTGAAGACGTGCTTCTCTCTCTTATGTGTCTGGGCTCTCGCCACGCTCGTCGCCGCTTCTGCCGGAGCTGAAACAACTTCACTCAGCCAGGAGGCATTTCAACGGGCGAAACTAGTGACGGTGGGCATCCTGGCCGATACGCAGGATCAACGGATGCCGGAGAAACCAGAAAAGATTTCCGTTCGAGGCACGGGAGTTCACCTGCGAGACGGCTACGTGGTCACCGCCAGGCACGCAGCGGAAAAGCATGATCCGACGACCGGCACCATCATTCAGAAACGAATCCGCATCCTGACGAGCGACCTTCACGAGCTGCCGGCTGATCTTGTCGGCGACAGTGCATTTATGGATGTCGTGGTCTATCGGGTGGCGGAGCCGCATCGCTCCAAACTGCAGACAGGAACCGCATTTGCCACCGGAGACGTCATACCTGGTACGGAGGTCTTCACGGTCGGCTATCCGCTTGGCTGGGGACCGACGATGGCTTTTGGCAGGCTAGGGAATACCAATACCTTCCTACAGACCGTCGATACTCGCTTGATTCAAGCGGACCTCTCGGCTTGTAGCGGCAATTCAGGGGGGGGACTCTTCAACGGACAAGGGGAAATCGTGGGAATTCTCCACGCGGTGATTCACACCGACAAGGAGGAGACCCAGACCTATTGCAGCCGCATGGCCTTCGCAATTCCCGGAAGGCTCGCCGAGCGTATCGTCAACGCGGCGCTCTCGGGAAAACCACTCACCTTTTCCAAGTTGGGGCTCCATCTGACCTCGGTCAAAGATGGTACGAGACTGCGTGTGGCCGTGAAGGATGTTGCTGAGCCGGCGAAAGCGGCAGGTCTGCAGAAACATGACATCTTGCTGGCCGTTCAGGATACGGAAATTATCGATGCCGCCCAGCTGAAGAATTTTTTGATCGAGCGAACGACTCCGGGGCAAGAGGTGTCGATCAAAGTGCGTAGAGTCGATGCCGACCTCACGTTTCATGTGGTCTTAGGTGGGGGCTGAACCGAGTCCTGCGATGTGTATTCATATGAACGTCCTTGCGATCCCATCTCGTAAGGGAGACAGGGAGAGCTAGTCGGTGTGATGTGGGCCTGGAGTTTTCCAAGTCCTGCTGCCTACAATATCGTCGTAAAGAGGCGACAGACCCAATGAAAATTGGAACGATTCGGGCTCGAATCATGCTGGCGATCGTGCTGGTGGGGTGTATTCCGTTGTTGATTGGGCTTGTGCTCGCCTATGTGTCTGGTATGCAGTCCCTTCGAGATGTGATCGGTGGAAATCTTCAAGCGGTGGCAGTTCAAGCGGCCGATCGAGTGACCATGATGGTTCAGGCTGAGGTGCAAGGTGTTCGGTTGTTAGGAAACACGCCATTGCGCGTGCGCCAGCCGGTTGAGACGGTCAATCGAGCCTATCCCAAGGATCCCAAGAGCGCACAACACCTCATCTCAGACCGCACGAAGCTGTGGGCCAAGGGGGCGGAGAGTGCCGGACGACTCATAGACACCGATCTCTCCCGTTTTCTTCGGGAAACAAAGGTTCGTGATGGGGATAAGGTTGTGGGCCTGCTCATCGTGGATCAATATGGGGCATTGGTTGCCGCCAGCTCCGATCCGGACCACTTTTTTTTCGGGGATGAATCGTGGTGGAACGCCGTCCAAACGGGTACTGGAGACCAGGTGTATATCAGCGGAATGATTCAAGCCCAAGAGGGGTCGTTTCGAACCCCGGAAGAGACGATCGATATCGCAGTGCCCATCCTTGATGACCGACAGCGTATTGTCATTGGGGCCGTCAAGGCTTCCTACCGCTTCGATACACTCTTCGCCATGGTTAAACAGATCCACATTGGGCAAACCGGCCACGCGATGCTGTTCGATGATGCAGGAAATCCTCTCGTCTGCCCGATTCTTCCCAGGCAAGCGCATCGGATTCCCGGTCAGTTAATGGCGATGATCGTGTCATCCGAACCCGGGTGGGGGATTGCTGAGGATGATGGACATGGTGGAACGGATACCGTTGTCGGATATGCGCCCATCACCCAGCTCATGATCCCGGATAATCCGTGGCACGTTTTTGTCCGTCAGCAACCGGTGGAGAGTTATGCGCCGATTCGGGATCAATTACGGAATCTTGCGCTGATCGGCATGATCATGGTGGGACTTCTCTGGGCGATCGGACAGTTTGCGGCGGCGCGCATCGCTCGTCCGATTCACATTCTGCACAGTGGTGTCGAGGCGATCAGCCAAGGCACGTATGAGCAACCACTGAACATCCACACGGGCGATGAGTTCGAGGAGTTAGCGGTTGCCGTGCATCGAATGGCCGATCGGCTCAAGGCTTCTCGGTCTGAACTCGAGGGACTCAACAAAGACCTGACTCGCCGGGTGGAGGAAAAGACTCAGGAAATCACCAAACACATGCGCAACCTCGAGTTAGCCGAGCGTCTCGCGACTCTTGGCAAGGTTGCAAGTGGAATTGCCCACGAGATCAACAACCCTCTGGGGATCATTCTCAATCGGATTGAATGTATGGAAGCGGATGCCGTGCGGTCTGCAATCTCGGAAGAAGTGCGGAGTGATCTGCTTGCGGTCAAGGCCCAGGCCGGGCGTATCTCCAGAGTGACAAAAAGTATTCTCACATTCTCCCGTGGGTCGGTTTCGACCTTGAAGCCCGTTGATGTCAATTGTATCGTGCGTTCATGCGCCGATATGGCTGGCGAAAGGATTTCAGCTCTTTCCGTGAGACTTGAATGTATCCTCGACCCGTCGCTTCCTCCCGCGATGGGTGATCGTGATCGGCTCGAAACCGTCGTGCTTAATTTGATCAACAATGGAATTGATGCGGTGAGTCAAGAAGGTCTCAATGGTGTCGTGACCGTTCAGACGAGGACGGCACAGATGGATGGCAAGCCGGGTATCGAAGTGTTGGTAGCCGATAACGGCCCTGGTATTTCAGACGACATCATCGGCAGGGTGTTTGATCCGTTTTTCAGCACGAAACCGGCCGGACAGGGAACCGGGTTGGGATTGTTTCTCGCCTATGGAATTGTCGCGGATCACCGTGGGCGGATTGAGGCAAAACATGGAGAGACGGGGGCGCTATTCGTGGTGGCGTTACCGGCTCTGAGTTATGGAGCACAAGACGACAAAGAGGCGGTATGGGTATCATAGGCAAAGTTCTCATAATCGATGATGAGCAAGAGGCCCTCGAAAACTGTCGAAGGATCCTGAGCCGTGTGCCCTATGACTGCGTGGTGACCTCCAATCCCGATGAAGCACTGGGCATAATTGAGCGCGAACGGCCCGGGCTGGTATTGACCGATCTGCGGATGCCGAGGTTGGACGGAATCGAGGTATTGGCGGCTGCTAAACGAAAAGATCCGACGGTCCGCGTCGTACTGATGACCGCCCATGCCACAGTAGGAACGGCGGTTACGGCTATGCGGCATGGTGCTTTTGATTATATCGCGAAGCCGTTTACGAGTGATGAGCTTGTGCAAGTGGCTCGGCGAGCATTTCAATCGTTGCCAACTAATGGCGGTGCCGGTTCGCGCGCTGGTCAGCCGCTGGAGCGACCGTCCACGCGTTCGCCGGGTGAGAAGACTCAGCTTGTCGGGAATAGTATCGCGATGAGTCAGGTGTTGGCGTTAGTCAATAAGGTGGCGCCGACCGATTCCAATGTTCTGGTGTACGGGGAAAGTGGAACGGGAAAGGAAATGATCGCGCGGTTGATTCATGAATCGAGTTGTCGATCGGATCACCCGTTTATCCCCGTGGATTGTGTGTCCCTCCAGGATTCACTGTTGGAAACTGAGTTATTCGGCCATGAAAAAGGTGCGTTTACCGGAGCGCATGCCGCAAAGGCCGGACTTTTTGAAGCAGCGGACGGTGGAACGATTTTTCTCGATGAAGTGAGCGGAATGACGGCAAATCTCCAAGCTCGACTGCTTCGTGTCCTGCAAGAGCGGCACGTACGCCGGGTGGGAGGGACGCAGTTTACCTCGTTGAATGTTCGTATTATTGCCGCCTGCAATCAAGATCTTGAAGCGGAGTGTAAGCGAGGGACGTTCCGTGAGGATTTGTACTATCGACTGAATGTGATTCCCTTGAGCCTCCCCCCTCTGAGAGCCCGTGGGGAGGATATTCTCCTTCTGGCCAACGAGTTTCTGACTCGGTTTGCACAGCGTGTTCGAGCTGAGGTCAGCACGGTTCCAACAATTGATCCGTCGGCGGCAGATCTCTTGATGCGGTATACCTGGCCAGGCAATGTGCGTGAGCTGCAAAATGTCATGGAACGAGCTGCTGTGCTGGTCGACGGGCCGACTGTGACAAGTGCACACTTGCCGGAGCGGTTCTTTGCGTTGACCGAGAGAGACGTCTCACCATCCGAATCAAGTTCTTACAAGCAGGCGAAACAGCAGGCGGTAGAATCTTTTGAGCGAAACTTCTTGGTCGATCTTCTCAAACGCCATGACGGGCATATGGGACGAGCGGCGCGAGAAGCCGGTGTGGATCGAAAGACAATCGAGCGCATGGTGAAGAAACACGGCCTGCGCGGATCTTTCTGAACGAATCCTGATAGGCCTGCTCCCAGTCGAATGGGGCGATCATGCCCCATTCGACTCTTCTTCAAGTACCCTCACTCTCTCCTTCTGAATAGAGTGTTTCTGAACCTCCGGTGTTTTTATGGGGCGTCCATGTCCCATTCCATCGGTGACCGGTGGAATACTCAGAGCGGAATCTTGCTTGATTTAACTAAGTCATGAGTGTTTAGGAAGACAGGAACGAGACTTGCTGTTGCTGGAAGAAGGGAAACAGGCCGGTGTTTCCCAGCATGTTGATTTGTCTGATGGGGGGATGGGAACGGCAGGATTGGCCTCTTCTCGCTTCCTCCGTGGTGAGCGGCCCCCCATCAGACTCAACCGAAGAGTTATGACGACAAGGCTGGGATTTCTTGTATGCAATATGGGCGTTTCACCGACCTGAGGGAGGAGGCTAAGTGTATGGGTAGTTCAATGAGAGATGTATGGAGGGAGATATTGGGGGTTGCAGCCGCCCTGATAGTGCCCTTAGTCGTATCGATCGCGTGGGCTGCTGAGCCGCATGGTCACCAGGGCAGCGCGGAGCTGGTGCCTGCAAAAAAAGTGATCTATCGTGAAGGCGGGTCAGTTCTTCACGACCGCATGATGGACGAGATCAAGCGGCAGCAGGAATTTATCGGAAAGAAGGGAGGGTACAGCGCGGGTTCCAGCAGTCACATGATGCAACAGGGCGTGTTGCTGGTGGCGGATGACCCGGACAAAGTCGCGGTCACGAACGGGCAGCGGTGCCCGGCGACAGCGCCCATCAAGGAATATCACGTCTCGGCGATCAACATGGAAATCACGCTGAGCCGGTTTCTCGACTTCTTTCCTGGGTACATGTATGTCCTGAACGAAAATCTGGATAAGGCGCGATCCGAGGAGACGGCGAACAAGGAGGCGAGGGAGAAGGAGAACGATCCTGGCGCCGTGTCGAACGGATTGCAGGGCGATATGATCCAACCGCTCGTCATCCGGGCCAATCAGGGTGATTGCCTCAAGATGACGCTCCACAACCGGATCACCGATGAGCCGACGAATCTCGTCATCAACGGTTCGTCGATGGTGGTTTCTTCCACCGGCAAGCCTGCAACCCCGTCGAACCCGGATACCACCGTGGCGGCAGGGAAAGAGCAGAGTTTTGAATGGTATATCAAGCCGGACACGCAAGAGGGCGCACGGTTTCTCCGGTCACATGCCTCACGCGAACAGTTCAATCTTGGCTTGATCGGTATGTTGGTCGTCGAGCCACGCGGCTCACGCTATCTGAGTCCGTTCGATGGAAAGCCGATGGCCAGCGGCTGGGAAGCGATGATCGAAGATCCGAACGGGGCGGACTTCCGTGAATTCGCGATCTTCTATCATGAAGCGGGAGATGAGGCCTTCCGGATTTTGAACAAGAAGGGTGAGATGTTGCCGCAGCGCGATCCTCACACCGACTCGTATCGGCCGGGAGCACGTCTATTGAACTATCGCAGCGAGCCACACGGCACCCGTATCGAACTCCAAGCACATATGGGGTTCTATGGCGATGAGTCCATGGCCTACGGGTCCTACACGTTCGGCGACCCGGCTACCACCATTCCGCGCTCGTATCTCGGCGATCCGGCCAAGTTCCGGATGGCGGGTGGTTCGGAGATCGTGCATTCGCATCACCTCCATGGTGGGTCCATTCGCTGGGCACGCCAGCCTGGGAACAGCAATCTGGACTTTGCAGCTTCCAGTAATGGTCCGGTGAAATTTCCGCTCATCAGCGACACATCTGATCGTCTCGACGTGCAGTCCATTGGGCCGACGGAGATCTACGATCAGGTGATCGAGGGCGGTTCCGGAGGGTTGCAAGCATTAGCCGGAGAGTTCGTGTTCCACTGCCACATCCCGCAGCACTATGTCACGGGGATGTGGGGATTCTGGCGAGTGTACAACACGCTGCAAGCGCCTGGGCTTCAGACAGATGTGATGAAACCGTTGGTCGAATTGCCGGACCGTGTCGGTCGTATGAAGAGCGGCGTATCGAGCGATAAGCTCGTGGGGACGATGGTCGATTGGTACGGCGGCAAGAAATTCGAGATCACCAAGGATAAGTCTGATTGGAAAGCCAATCCGGTCAAGGTTTCCATCAAGGATTGGGTTGAGATGCAGGTGCCGCCGCAGGGTAAGCCAGGACATAAGAACACGGAAAAGGAACAGACCCTGGCCTATGACTCGACCGTCAACGAATGGGCTTGGGACGGATCCAAGGCTCTCTCCGAGCCTGAAACGACGTACGAATGGGTGAACTACAAGTCGGCGACGCCGGGCAAGCGGCAGGAGATTCTCTTCGATCCGCGGAGTGGAAAACTCTCGTGGCCATGGCTGCGGCCGCATCTCGGCAGACGGGTGCCATTCTCGCCGAGCCACAGCGGCGCGCCCTGGTTGGAACCGATCCACCGGCGTGATGACGGCAGCAACTCGACCGAGCCGCCGAGGCCGGGAGAACAGGGGCCATGGAGTCTCTGTCCAGAAGGAGCGCCGGTCAAGAAATTCAACATCCATGCGATCACCTTGCCGATTACCTTGAAAGGGGCGACGCCCAAGACGCCGGCGATCGTCGATCCAGGCGGCTTGCTGTATGTGTTGCATGAAGAGGAAGCTGAGGTCCGAAAGAATCGAGCGAAGCAGTTTCCGCTGGTTATTCGTGGAAACGTGCAGGACTGTATTGACGTCGTCTATAAAAGCGAGCTGAAAGATGATACGCGGCAAGGGTTCTCCAGCAAGACGAACCTGCATCCGCACATGTTCCAGTTCGACACTCAAGCTTCTGATGGACCCATCATCGGCTTCTCCTATGAGATGTCGCTCCGTCCGTTCACGATCTTGAAGGATGAGCACCCGGGGAAGGGCATGCCGGTCCCGATGAATACCACGATCGAGGCCGATGCCGCCAAGGGGGCGACCAGCATCAAGGTCAAGGATGCATCAAAGTTCCACGTTAAGACGGAACTAGGCGTGGGGATGGATGAGGTGAATGGATTCGAGTCGGCCCGTATCAGCAAGATCGACGGCAATACGATCACTTTCGAGCGGCCGTTGCTGCATGTTCATAAGAAGGGTGAGATTGCCTCGGTCGAGTGGATCCGCGAACGCTGGTATGTGGACGCCGACTTCGGCACCACGTTCTGGCATGACCATGTGTATGGTCTCGATTCGTGGGGGCATGGGCAGTATGCCTCATTCATCGCGGAGCCGCCGCGATCGACCTATCATGATCCGGTCACGGGTAAGGAAATCAGGAGCGGCCCGGTCGCGGACATTCACACGACCGAACCGGTGTCCGCACATATCAGAGGGTCATTCCGTGAGATCGTGACCCATGTCATGGACTCCAACCCTCGGGCGGCGGAATTGATTACGGCCGACAATCCACAGGCGAGGGTCGGTGCAATCTCCGTGGATGGGACGCCGTCAGCGGTCTATCCAGCCAAACTCAATCTGTCGCCGATGAAGTTCTTGAACGGCGGCGAAGCGACGACCGGTGGCGGGTACAACATGCGGGTAGAGCCCTTGTCTGTCCGCTTGGCCAACAACCCGGATCCTTCGAAGTTGTTCAGTAGTGTGATCCATGGAGATCCGGATACGCTGATGTTGAGGGCCTATCTGGGCGATCCGGTGGTGGTCAGACTGCTGGAAACATCGGCCAACGAAGTGCATTCCTGGCACATCAGCGGGCACTGGTTCCCGATGGAGCGGTATAGCAAGAACTCCATCCCGCGTAGCTCGCTGCACGTGGTGATCGGGGAACGGTACGATGCGGCCATTCCGGCCGCCGGCGGACCGCAACAGATGGCGGGCGATTACCTGTACTATAGTGGTCGGGCGTCGCACTTCGTCGAAGGTAGCTGGGGAATCGTCCGGGTCCTGGACAAGGCGGATGCGACACTCAAACCGCTTCCAGGGCGCAGCGAGATTCCGCAGTCGGCCAAGTCGGTCTGTCCGGATGATGCACCGGTGAAGAGCTTCAACGTCTCGGCCATCGACAAGGCGATCCGCTACAACAAGGGGACGCCAGGGACGATGGAAGTCGACCTGGAGCGTAAAATGGTGCTCGGCAATGAGTCGGGTAAGATGTACGTGCTCGAAGGCGAGAAGACGAAAGTCGCGTCGGGCAACCTTGAGCCGAGCCCGTTGACACTGCACGTCAATGTCGGTGACTGCATCAAGGTCAATCTGAAGAACGAGATGGCCAAGGAGCGAGCCGGGTTCCACGTGGATAACCTCGCGTTTGACCCGAAGGAGTCCATGGGCATCAATGCGGGTAACAATCCTGGCGATCAGACAGTCGCGCCGGGCCAGAGTAAGACCTATACGTTCTACGCCCATCCGGAGTTCGGGGAGAACTCGGCTCTGATTCAAGACTGGGGGAACGTGATCGAGAATCCGCGGAACGGACTCTTTGGTGCCGTCATCATCGGTCCGAAGGGATCTCAGTATCGCGATCCGGCGACCGGCGAGGATTTGGCCCAGAAGAGCTCGTGGAGGGCGGATGTGATGGTCGATCGGACTGTATCAGGAAACGAAAATCGGCAGAACTACCGCTCGTTTGCGCTCCTGTTCCAGGACGAGGACAATATCACCGGCACGAGCTTCATGCCCTACATCCAAAAGGTGGCCGGCGTGACGGCGGTGAACTATCGGTCGGAGCCGACCGATTACCGCACCGAGAAGGGCTGTGCCTACAGTGAAGTGTTATCCTGCGTGAAGACGGGCGATCAGCCGGTGACGCCGACGATCGCCGCGCATGTCGGAGATCAGGTTGTCATTCATGTGCTGGGCGCCTTCAGTGAACAGGTACAGCTGTTCAGCGTTTCCGGCCATGAGTGGAAACACGAGCCGTACATCAAAGGCGCAGACCTCGTGAGCACCATGGAATTCGGTGGATCCGAAGTCATTAATGCCTGGTTGAACGGCGGAGCGGGCGGACCGAACGGGATTCCCGGTGACTATCTCTGGCTGAACCAGCGTCCGGGCTATCTCGATGCCGGACATTGGGGCATGTTAAAAGTATTGGACCGAGACAGCCGTGCGATCCTTCCGCTGAGTGGGAAAGCCCCGGCTACACAACATGCCGAGGGTAAGTCCTCAGCAAAATCTCTCCCGGTGTCTATGAAGGCGAAGGCCAAGTAGAAGACCGACGTGGAGACGTAATACGCGGGGGAATCCGGCTCGCGAGAGCTTGGTTCCCCCGTTCGTTTGTCGTCGGCAAACGATGTCTTGAACCCGGCTCAGCCATACGGTAAAAGGGCTGATGGGCCTGCAAGTAGTATCTAGATTGATCGGCGCATTCTTGGTTTGGCTGCTGTCGATGGCGGTCGGTAGTCTTCCGGAGGCGGCCACAGCGCTCGACTTTTCCGGTGATCGAATCGTCAAGCGAGGGAAGTCCGTGGTGACAGCGCATGTCAACGCCAAGGACGATCGCTGGCGATTTGAGTTTCTCATCCCTCAACGAGGGGCCAGCGTGGTCATCGTTCGAGTGGATCGCGGCATGGCCTGGCTGATCTTGTCCAAGCAGCGGCTGTATCTGGAAGAGCCGATCACGAATGAGTATCGGTTAGAAGTGAGCGAGAACATGCCCGGTGAAATCTCGCGCGAGCTGGTCGGAGACGAAATGCTCAATGGATATCCGACGGAGCTGTTTGATGTCACAGTTGCAGACGAAGGGGAAACTCGGCAATACTATCGGTGGGTGACCAAGGTTCAGCGGTTTCCTATGAAGACCGTGAGCAAGCAGGGGGAATGGTCGGAAGAGTATCGCCGGTTGGTCTTTACCGAGCAGTCCCGATTTCTGTTCGAGCTGCCGCAGAGATTGGATCCAGCCAATCCACCCGCAAATATGCAACCAACATCGAATAATTAGTGAAGTTAGGAGGGAGTGTGATGAAACGAATCATCTTGGCCGGACTCTACCTCGCAATTTGTGGGTGCCTGATCATGTCAAGCGCTCTCCAACGGGATGCCTGGGCATATGAATCTGGCACCGTAATAAATGGGGCGACCGTGCAAGGCAAGATCACGTTCACGGGAGCCGTACCTGAGCCAAAAACCTTTGAACTGCGGCGCTATTACGACCGCGAGTATTGCGCGACTCTTTCAGATGGAAAGGGGCATCGGCTTCTGAAGGAAGTCAATGTCGGCCAGGATGGCGGTCTGAAGGATGTCGTGGTGGTCATCGAGGGTGTTGAGAAAGGCAAGGCATTTACCGCCACCGATGCGGACGTGGAGGCCAGTCTCTGTCAGTTTCTGCCGTTTGTCACCGTTGTCAGCGACAAGCGCCGAGTTACGGTCTTTAATCGAGATCCGGTGTCACACGATATTCAGGGTTATGCCTACGACCAGGCTGGCGTCGACATTGTCCTTCATCGACCGGCGTTGCATGTGAGCGGGACCACCGATGTCGTGCAGCTCGTCAAAGGGCGGAAAGTCTTTACCATGCAGTGCGGCATGCACCCCTATATGCAGAACTGGGGCTATGCCATTGACAATCCCTATTACGCCGTGACGGGACCCACTGGAGCATTCACCATCGGGGATCTTCCGTCCGGGACGTACCGCCTCAAAGTATGGCATCCGACCTTGGGGACGCACGAGCGGGAGATCACCGTGAAGCCCAATGAGACCGTCATGCTAGACCTGGCGTTCGACACCACTCAGGCGGCGAAATAATATGGGAGCGCAACCGATCAGAGTCACAGGCCTTGGGGTTGGCATTCTCGCGCTGGCCCTTGTGATGGGGAGTGAGCCGGCGGGGGCTGGCGCGATCCCGGCGATTCAGGAGCAGGGCAGGGCCATGGTCCGGGATGCAGAAGAGATGGTGATGCACGGCGGCATGGGCGACGGGCATGCAATCCTCCATCATTGCGCCGAAGTAGCGAAACAAGCTCAGGCTATTCTCAAGGCCTTACCGGCTACGGATGAACAGGGCAAAGAAGCTGTTCCGCACTTGCAGGATGCGATTAAGCATTGCGCACGAGTGGCTGAGATGGGAGATAAGGTTGATCCAGGCGCCAGCCTGAATCCGGCTGTGAAGGCGAGGGCTGCAGCCAAAGAAGCGATGAAACATCTTATGGCGATGAAGGACGGTGGCGCGTAGCAGCCGTTGAAAAAGCGCCGCAAGCTGCGTTCTCGCCTCGAAAGTATCCTCACCGTAGCCCTGAAGCTACGCCTCCGACGCTTTCATCGGCTGCGGCCTTGCTGGCGATGTTTTTGAACGCCTGTTTTAGGTTAATCCTTGGTGTGATACATCAGGCCAAGGCTAAGGTTGAGCAAAGTTGAATGACCTCTGCTTGATCGAATCTTGAACCTTAACCTTTTTCTTTGGGCACCAGGGGACTCACTGCATTTTGTTCTCGTCCGGGTTGGTACGTCTCCAGCATTTTCCTAATTGTCGGCATGATTTGCCCTTCAGCTGAACGAGGAACTTTGACTCGTATTCCGCGTCCTTCGTTTCGGCCCAGCGAGAAGATGTGGTGTTCGATGATCTCGCCCTGTGTATCGTCCTTATAGGTGAAGATGAGTTCCTTCCCCGGAAATCCTGCGAGCGATCTCTCCTGATCCGGTTGCCATCGGAGCGTGACCCGTTTCTTGCTATAGAGATCTGTGATAATGCGATGGTGGGCTGAGGCGAACTCGTCGAGCGTCTGTCTGCCCTCCGGACTGTTCCCGCTGACCACATTCATATGGCCGGAAACTGCCACAAGGCTCTGTTCAATCGGAGGGTGGAGCATCACGCCGACTCCGTCCGGCATGGGATTGCCGAGGCGCCACTCATCGGGATAGCGAATCGAGAACCCGAATCGAGCGTTGGTGTAGAGTTTCCATCCTGCTTCATTGGTACTCTCTGTCGTACCGGCATACGTTGGCGAAATGTTTGGAACAAGGCACAGCACAAGCACTGATAACACAACAGCGCGTCGAATCATGCATGTCCTCATGAGGCGGCCCTTTTCCTTTTCACTCCCGGAGCGATTTAGCACAACGAAATCCGATGGTCGCTGCACGCTGTTCAGGTGACGCGCCACTTCTGGTTGCGGTTCGTAGCAACGTCGGAGCGCTCTTCCAGGACCCTCCCCGGACGACTTTGTAGCGGCCCTGTTTCACCCCATGTGGGTTACGATCAGGCATGGTTGCATAGTAGTCGATCCCAAACCAATCGTCGACCCACTCGGCGGCATTGCCTGCCATGTGATACAGACCATAAGGACTTTGTCCCTCTTTGCCGTTCTCAACCGAGGTCACGATGGGAATCTCATGGACATGGTACTGTCCAAACATGGCCAAGCCCGAGGTGGGAGGCTTCTGTCCCCAAGGAAAGAGATTGCCTGTGTCTCCACGGGCAGCCTTTTCCCATTCGGCCTCGCTTGGAAGGCGCTTGCCATACGTACGGCAAAACGTAGAGGCTTCAGCCCAGGTGACATAGAGGGCTGGCCATCGAGTGAGTCTGTCGGGTTCGACCGCGTGGACCGTGATCATGTGATCGATCAATTTGCGTAACTCACCAGAGACGGGACGGTGCTGTTGGTGAAGCCATCGTAGAAACTCACCAAGGGTGACTTCATCGCGGTCGATCGCAAACCGGTCAAGCCAGACCTGGCGCTGTGGCTGTTCGGTGTCATCGTACGGGAGATCCAAGCTGAACAAGTCTTGGCCGGCTTTGGCTGTCCCCATGAAGAACCGACCTTCAGGGATGGTCATCATCGGGGAGGCCAGGGCAAGCGATGCGATATATTCATAAGGCGAGCGCTCTTCGGTCATTCCGACGCTGTCGGGCAACATCAGAATGAGAAGTATTGAAATCGTAAGGAAATGGGACGGGCTGTGTATGTGTCTCATGGTTTCCTGTACCGAGAATAGTCGGTAGGAGTCAATGGTTTGGAGAAGTCGTTTGCCCTATTTGCACGGAAGGTTTCGAATCTCCGTTCACGGCGTCTGATCGGAAAATGAGATAAACCCGCTCGAACTCGTACGTCTATAAGTCCAGTGTCGGATAGTACGAAAATGAAGCGAGTACAGAGTGACGCAATGACAAATTGAGTCAAAATCCGTCTTGCAATCCATTCAACGAATCGATATATATGAAAGGGTTTCAAGCAAAATAACTTGCCCATTCTAAGGCCGGGCACCAGTTTTTAATGCTATTTCTGAATTAACCCATCCTGGGATGGGTGTCTCGTTGTGCGATTACAAACTGTGTTGTGGAGTGCGGTATAGAGGTTGATTCGTGTCTGACACACTGATGCATGGGAGGGTCGATGTATGAGTGATTCAAAGAAATGGACGAGGCCGGGAATCTGGGGATTCGCTGCCAGCCTGATTTTGGCTGGGGCGTTGCCGGCTGGTGCGATCATGTCGCACGATGCCCATATTGCTCAGGATTCGAAGCAGGATCTGGCAAAGCCGGTCCATGCGCAAGCTGGTCCAGTGTTGATGGACAAGATGTCAAAAGCCGTCGAACAGGTTGAGCGGCAGGTTCACAGCAAGGGACCGTTCCAGGGAGCCAGTGCTCATGCGATGCAGCAGGGTGTACTCCTTGTTGCAGATGACATGGATAAGGTGAAGGTGACACAGGGTGGACGATGCCCAGCCCATGCGCCGGTTCGGGCCTATGACGTGACCGCGATGAACGTCGAGATCACGGTCAACCGTTTCGGCGATTTCTATCCGGGCTTCATGTATGTCCTCACTGAGAATGTGGCGGGCGTGCGTGACGAAGAGACGAAGAACAAGGCGGCGCGCGAGAGTGAAGATCCCAGCTTTGCTGGTGGGGCGGTCTCGAACGGCTTGCAGGGCGATTTGATTCAGCCGTTGGTTATCCGGGCTAACCAGGGTGACTGCTTGCGGATTACCCTCCGCAATCAAATCGAAGGTGAGCCCACGAACATCATCATCAATGGGTCTCAAATGTTGGTGACCAGCACCGGCAAGCCGGCCACGGCCAACAACCCAGAGGCGTTGGTGGCTTCAGGGAAAGCCGGTGAGTTTGAGTGGTACATCCAGCCCGACACACAAGAAGGCGGCCATGCTTTCCACAGCCATGCCTCGAGAGACCAGTATTCCTTAGGGTTGCTTGGTTCGCTCGTGGTGGAGCCACGGGGATCTCGTTTTTTGAGCCCCTTCACCGGCGAAGAGATGAAGAGCGGTTGGGAAGCCATCATCGATAAGGACAAGGGATCGGATTTCCGCGAATTCGTGATTTTCTATCATGAAGCCGGCGACGAGACATTCCGACTCTTGAATCGCAAAGGCGACATGCTCCCGCAGCGCGACGCCCATACCGATACCTATCGGCCGGCAGCTCGATTGCTCAACTATCGCAGTGAGCCGCATGGGACGCGCTTGGAGATGCAAGAGCATCTCGTGGGTTTTGCCGATGAGTCGCAGGGCTATGGGTCCTATACGTTCGGTGATCCAGCGACCACGATTCCGCGTTCGTACTTGGGCGATCCTGCGACCTTCCGTATGATCGGTGGGTCAGAAATCGTCCATTCGCACCACTTGCATGGTGGATCGATTCGTTGGGCCAGACAGCCAGGAACCAGTAAGCTGGATCCGACGCTGTCGAAGAATGGTCCAGTCAAGTTTCCGTTGATCAACGATACATCGGATCGCTTGGACGTGCAGTCAATCGGACCGTCCGAGATCTATGATGAAGTAATCGAAGGTGGATCCGGTGGGTTGCAAGCGTTGGCCGGAGAATTTGTGTTCCATTGTCATATCCCGCAGCACTACGTGACGGGTATGTGGGGGTTCTGGCGTGTGTATAACACGCTGCAGGCTCCCGGGTTCCAGACCGACGTCATGAAGCCGTTGGCAGAACTGCCTGATCGAAAGGGCAAGATCAAGCAGGCGGTCAGCTCCGATAAGTTGGTTGGCACCACGGTTGATTGGTACGGCGGGAAGAAGTGGGAGATCACGAAGGACAAGACGGATTGGAAGGCCAATCCTGTTAAGGTGTCCATCAAGGATTGGGTTGAGTACATGCTTCCGCCTCAGGGGTTGCCTGGGAAGACGGAAGATCAGGTGAAGCAAGCTCAAGCAAACGATCCGACGGTGGTGAATTGGAAGTGGGAGGGTGCCTTGGCTCTCAACGAGCCGGAAACTCCTCACAAGTGGGCCGACTATGTGTCACCCACGCCGTTAAAGCGTCCTGCGATCACGTTTGATCCGCAGACCGGCAAGCTGGCGTTCCCGTGGTTGCGTCCGCACCTCGGAAAGCGTCCGCCCTTTGCCCCGAACCATGGTGGAGCTCCCTGGCTGGAGCCGTTCCGTGTTCGTGAGGATGGGACAAGGGACACTGAACCACCGAAGCCTGGTGCACAAGGTCCCTGGAGCTTGTGCCCGGAAAATGCTCCACGGAAGTTCTTTACGATCCATTCGATCACCTTGCCGGTGACACTGAAGCCGGCGACGGCGAAGACGGCAGCGCTCGTCGATCCGATCGCCATGCTCTATGTGTTGCACGAGGAGGAAGCGGAGGTTCGGAACAACCCCAAGAAGCAAGTACCGTTGGTCATACGCGGCAACGTCTACGATTGTGTGGACGTCATCTTTAAGAATGAAATTCCGGACGATGCGCGGACGGGCTGGTCGAACAAGATCAACCTCCATCCGCACTTCTTCCAGTTTGATACGAGCGCATCCGATGGTCCGACCATCGGCTTCTCGTATGACATGTCGCTCCGGGCCTTTACCATGTTGAAGGACCCGCAACCGGACAAGGGTATGCCGTTGCCAGGGAACACTGTCTTGGCGGCAGATACAAAGGCCGGTTCACGGAGTATTGCCGTTGCCGACACCTCGAAGTTCCATGTCAATACGGAACTGGGCGTTGGTATGGATGATCCGAAGTACTTTGAAGTGGCCAGGATCAAGGCCATCAATGGGAAAACCATCACGTTTGATGCGCCATTGAAGCACGCACATAAGAAGAACGATATCGCCAGCGTGGAGTTCATCCGTGAGCGCTGGTATGTGGATGTGGATCTCGGAACGGTCTACTGGCATGATCACGTGTTTGGTACGGATACGTGGGGTCATGGGCTCTTCTCAGCCTTCATCACGGAGCCTCCACGGTCGACCTATCATGACCCGGTCAGCGGCAAAGAGATCCGGAGTGGTCCTGTCGCGGACATCCATACGTTGGAGCCGGTTTCGGCCCATATTCGTGGAAGCTTCCGCGAAGTCATGATGCATATTATGGACAGCAATGCCAGAACGGCGGAGCTGATTACGACCGATAATCCTCAGGCGAAGGTTGGAGCGGTCACGGTGGATGGGCCGCCGTCGCACCAATTCCCGGAGAAGATCAACAAGTCTCCGATGTGGTTCTTGAACGGTGGAGAAGCCACGACCGGCAGCGGCTACGGCATGCGTGTTGAGCCGTTGAGCGTGCGCCTTGCCAACAATCCGGATCCGTCGAAGCTGTTCGTCTCCGGAATCCATGGTGATCCCGGTACTCCATTACTGCGGGCCTATCTCGGCGATCCCATTTTGGTTCGGGCGCTGGTTGGCTCCGCGAATGAAGTCCATACCTGGCATGTGACTGGGCACTGGTTCCCGATGGAACGCTATGCCAAGGATGCCATGCCCCGTAGTACTGTGCATCTGGTGATCGGTGAACGGTACGATCCGGCCATTCCAGCGGCCGGTGGACCGCAGAAGCAAGCGGGCGATTACCTCTACTACAGTGGCCGCGCCTCGCACTTTGCGGAAGGGAGCTGGGGTATCTTCAGAGTATTTGATGAATTACAGGGCGATTTGAAGCCATTGCCTGGGCGTGAGCAGATCCAGAAGTCTGCAGCGTCCGTGTGCCCGGCTGAAGCGCCAGTGAAGACGTTCAACGTGTCGGCGGTTGATCAACAGATCCGGTACCATGATGGAGCACCGGGTGTCATGGAAGTCGACCTCGAGCGGAAGATGGTCTTCGGCAACGAGCAGGGCAAAATGTACGTCCTCGATGGGGATCGTGGTCGGGTCAAGGCCGGTGAGTTGAAGCCGAGCCCACTGACTCTGCACGTCAACGTCGGTGATTGTGTGAAGGTCAACCTGAAAAACGAAATGGCCAAGGATCGGGCTGGGTTCCACGTCGACATGATGGCGTTTGACCCGAAGGACTCGTTCGGTGCCAACGTTGGTAACAATCCTGGCGACCAGACGGTTGCGCCTGGCCAGAGCAAGATCTACACCTATTATGCCCATCCGGAGTACGGTGAGTTGGCCGCACTCATTCAAGATTGGGGTAATGTGGTAGAAAACCCGCGGAACGGGTTATTCGGGTCCATCATCGTTGGTCCGAAGGGTTCACGGTATCGTGATCCGGTGACCGGCGAAGATGTGACGATGAAGAGCAGCTGGCGGGCCGATGTGCTCGTTGACCGGACCCTTTCAGGGAACGAGAATCGGAAGAACTACCGAGACTTTTCCTTGATGTTCCAGGACGAGGATAACATCGTCGGGGTCAGCTTCATGCCCTACATCCAACAAGTGGCAGGGATCACGGCGGTGAACTACCGCTCGGAACCGACTGCATGGCGGATGGAAAAGGGTTGTGACATCCCTGAGGTCTTTGCCTGTGTAAAGGCCGGGGAGACGCCGTCGACTCCGTTGCTCCAGGCTCATGTCGGCGATCCAGTGGCGGTTCATGTCCTGGGTGCCTTCAGCGAACAGGTGCAGCTGTTCACGATCGACGGCCATGAGTGGCCGCACGAACCATACATGCAGGGGGCTGATCAGGTCAGCACCATGGAGTTTGGTGGCTCAGAAATCATCAATGCCCACTTGACTGGTGGCGCAGGCGGTCCTAACCGGATCGCTGGTGACTACATCTGGAAGAATCAGCGTCCGGCCTATGCCAACGCTGGGCAGTGGGGTCTTTTCCGGGTGCTCCCGACGGATGACCAACGGATTAAGCCGTTGACGCCTCAGGTGCCTCCGACCAAGACGGCCAAGCAAAATGGGAAGGCCAAAGCCTCTCCCGCTTCGCTGAACGTCAAGTAAGGTAAGTCTGGTGGCGTACCCGCACTCAAGCGGGTACGCCATTCCTACCGCACAGTTTTCCATATTGTTCTGAAGAAACTGTGTTCTCCTCAAGCATTCCTCAAACACTTTCAGTTACAATGACCTATCTCACGCTTGTCTCATTTTTTGCTGAGGAATAGCCCATGGCCTTGTTACCTGTTTTCATCATCTTCATGCTCATCTTGGCGGTCGGGGAATCGACAGTCACGAATGCCTCGACTGATGCTGTCGTGGCTGCACCCGTGAGCCGGATTGAAGTCGTGCTTGCCTATCAGTATCGGACTCGAGAGACAGAAATAAAAAAAGATTTTGTCCAAGCCGGTCTGACAAATGTACACGTCCAGTATGCCAGGATGGGTCAGCCGCCACAAAACATCGGGATGGGCCGAGACGTGCCGGCCGATAAGGCCAGGGAGGCGATTCGTCTGGCCATGAAATACAATCTGGGTGTCGGTATTTTACTCCCTGAACGATTGTTTCCTCCTCGGTTCATCACGATTGCGTCGTCTAACTATGATGACACCGTTGAATATCACATTACGCAGGACACACTATCAAAACTCCAAGATCCGACGTTGAGTACGGAGGCGTTTCACCGACTCTACAAGGACGTCACGTCCGCTGTTATCGATCCGAAAGCTCCCAAAGTACGATACTAAATGGTGAATGTACTTCCTATTCCCGTGCAGGCGTCCTGACGAGTGAGATGACTTCGCCGCTGTCATGTCGTGAGGGGGCATTGCCTCACGCGAGTGCGCCGATGATCCAAGATGGTCGGCCTGTCGCACTTACTCGGACCATCCATCGGTGCGATCCCATTCAAGTCCACGTCACTCTGCTCTTGAAGCGGGACCTACAGATTGATCTTTCGTTTACGTCATCGAATAGAGTGGACTGGAGTCGTCAATAATTATGCGGGTATGGTCTGGTGCCTCAACGCTGGTTGCGGCCTGGAGAGAGGAGCGACGATGAAAATTGCTGTTCTTGGCGCGTCCGCTGGGATAGGGCTGCAGTGTGTGCGGCTCGCTCTGCAGAAGGGACATGAGGTTGTGACGCTCTCGCGTCGGGTTGTACCCATTCCAGATCATGTCAAGCTGACACGGGTACTGGGTAGTGCGACGGACGCCGAGGCTGTGCGACGAGCCGTGGAGGGAGTCGAGGCCGTTCTGGTCACGATCGGCACAAAAAGTCCATTGCCGACCACGATATTCTCAGACTCTGCTCGGATCTTGCTGCAAGTTTTGAAGGAGATCGGCTCCTCACCAACCCTCATCGTTCTGACTGGTTTTGGAACAGGCAACAGCTGGAACTATAATTCATTTCCGATGAAGATTCTCTTTACGCTGGCGCTGAAGCAGGTCTATCTGGATAAGGAGCGACAGGAAGAGCTGATTGCCGCCGGGTACCCCCGGTGGGAGATCGTACGGCCAGGGCGGCTCACCAACGGCAGCATGACCGGGCGCTATCGCGTCCTCGATACCCTCGTGGACGAGATGAAGGTAGGGGCTATTGCTCGTGCCGATGTCGCCCAGTTTCTGGTGACTCAGGCTGAGCAACCGACTTATCTTGGCAAGCATCCGGCACTGACGTACTGACAGGACGTTGGAAAAGACTTCCAGCTTGGTTCTCGCCTCGTTAGGGAGAGGGTGAAGAGAAGCCGTAACCGGATTTAGGTGGATGGGCTCGCGGGGTCTCGTCTTGGAACGAGTCGTCCTTCTTCGAGATCCTGCAGGTCGGACCAGGCCGTCAGGTCGGTGCGGGATGGATCGATGGCATCACGGTATTTCCTGAACTTCGCCGCACTTTCCGGAGAACTCGGCCCCCGTACCAGCAGCCGATGATTCCAGTCTTCTACTTCTGCCGGCTGGTGTGGTTGCGCATGCTGCTGAAACCACGCCAGGACACCCTCATCGGTCGTATTAGCCTTCACGGCGACCGTAAACTGGTCACTGGTGAGCCTGACAAATTCCAGCAACCGTTCGTCCATCGGGCAGGGATAGATATACTCACCTTCCGTCCCGGCCAGGACGGCTCGGCACTTGTCGATCATACGCGCAAGATGAGCATATCCCCCCAGCTTGAACTTCATGCTGCGGGGGAACTCTTTCCGCAAGTCCATCGTTAGAGGACGCTGTGATTCGTGAAGTTCAGGTGTTTCACGACAACCTGCTTGCCTTCATAGGTGATGATCCGTCTGGTGGCCGGCAGGTCGCAGGCCCCGACACGGACGTGGGTGTCGGTGAAACTCTCCACATTGGTCAACGTGCCGTCCGTCGGGGAGTAGTAATAGACGGTGTACTTGCTCGTGAGGTTTTTCTGGTCTTTTGTGACGGCACTTTCTTCCACGTTGATGGTAAAGGCGAACGGATTCATGCCCGGGTGGGCCATCTTACGGTTAATTTGGGTAATGCGGTTGTCCTTGAGCCGATAGTAGGAATTGGACCCATGAATCGTGAGTTTGACTCCCAAGGGATGACCATCCTCTTCCATGGTCAGGGTATATTTGCCGTCTGATTCGTCGAAGCTCCGCGGACCACGATGGACGGCGATCATGCCCAGCTGTTCCTGTGCCCACTTTTGAATATCGCCATCGGTGAGCTGGACGGACACTTCACGAGGACTTTTCACGATGACCGACCCGTTGGTTTCTTTGCCGTTCACGTTCACGGTGAGGTCGGCGGTAAAGCCTTGGAAGTCCTTGGGCCAGCGCGCAGTTGCCTCAAAGGCGCGACGAAGAAGGTCCCGAGCCCGTGGGTCATCCGCGACGGTGGATGGGTCAGACCGATGTTCCATATTCAAGCTCCTCTCAGACATAGCTTTTAAAATTGTGTAGGCCTGTTATACCGGGTGGTGTCGGTCTTCCTCAAGGGCCTTGTTTGTGTCAGGGGAGACGTTGTTTGAGGTTCACAATACACCATCAATTCTGATATAATCCATTAATTTGCTTAGGCTTGGGTGTTCAAGACTCGGAAACCTAACCGACCATCGGGTGTTGACTAGAGAGGATGGGCATGGAACGACGAGCTGCTTCGCATACCGAAGAAGAAGAGATGAACCAACGCCGAAAGCTGCTCAGTGCGGCGAGACGAGGCGATACGAAAGCCATCAGTAAACTGTTTGAGCTGTACCAAGTGCGTGTGCTCAATGGAGACCAGTTGGCGAAGGTTAATCGCACCTCCGTATATATGGCACCGGTGAAATCTTCGTCGGGGAGCAAGTCCAAGGGGGCTGGGAAGAACGGCAAAACGGATCAGGTCAAAGGAGAAAAGAAATCGCCCAAGCCGGTGCCGAAGGGTTCGCCCGGGAAGTCGTCCGGTGCGACAAAAACGGTTGCTAAGCCTAAGGCGAAGCATAAGTAGGTTGTTGAGCGCACTACTGAACCACTACTTTAAGCCCACCCCCTGCGAGCTTCGCCGCGATATCGTCCGCGCGTTCAGTTGATCCGGTAAAGACGATGGCTTGTCCTTCGTGGTCGATACGATAGGCGAGTTCAAATGCCTTTGCCGAGGTCATGCCGGGAATGAAACGGCAAAATAAATCGATGACCTGTTTATAGGTATGACAGTCGCAATTGTACACGACGACACGGGATTCTAATCCGCTTCCGGTGCCGGTGTGAATCTCTTCCCCAATGTCAGGAATAGTTTCTGGTGTGGCTGGTGTTGGCATGCAGCAGAGATTGTCGCACGTATGAGGAAGCCCGTCTCTTTCTCAGTCGGGTGACCAGATCCCTTTCTCGATTTTCACACCTTGTCCATATCGATTACTTCCGTCGCTTCCCACAGGTTTCTTGACTCGGCATCAGCCAGCTCTTTTTCACGATCCGCTTCGGTCTCACTGCCAAAGGGCTGAATAGGCTGAGCCGAAGCAGTGCCTCCGCTCGTGGAGTCGGATGCCGGGACGCTCGGTATGTGGGAACGCCGACGCTTTTTCGCTGGATCCATATTGACCGGCACGGAGACTCCTTACAATGTTTCTGTAGTCTTCTCCAAACATGAGTAACTTGTCAATCGGTACGGGACTCCAGCTGACGAGACGCTCGATCCCAGGCTGTGAGGCGTTGAATGTACCCTGGCTCTTCCAGTTCAGAACAGGCGTTCGGCTACTGAATCTGCATACCGTCGCCCCAGTGGAGTGAGCCAGAGATGTTCTTGGTCGGTACTTAAGAACCCGCCTGTGATCAGGTGCTCGATCTCAGAATCCCGGTCGGCCTCCGTAACTGCCTGCAGAGGTACCCCACGCAGAAGGCGTAGGCCGAACACGAGGGCGTCCCGTTCCCGCTCACTGCGTGAAAGTTTGGTGTAATCCGTCAGGGGCAGACGGTGTTCACTCAGGGAAGTCAGATACCGGTCGAGATCCGCCACATTGCCGAACCTGGCCTCGTCCAGATACGATTGGGCGCTGGGACCAAGGCCGAGGTACTCGCCGCCGGTCCAATAGAGTAAGTTGTGACGGCAGCGCCTTGCCGGTTTCGCGTAGTTTGAGATCTCGTATCGGACAAACCCCGCCTGTGCAAGTACCTGCTCTGTTGAAGCCTCCATATCCAATTGCAGTTGCTCGTCGATCGGTGGAACTCGTTGTCGAGCAATGTCCTGAGCGAGCTTGGTGCCTTCCTCAATGGTCAAGGCGTAACAGGAGATATGCGATGGGTCGAGAGAGAGGATCAACTCCAGGGTACGTTGCCAATCCTGGAGCGATTGGCCGGGAAGTCCGTATATGAGATCCAGGTTGACGTTGACAAACCCGGCCTCACGGGCTGCCTGAACGGCGGTCGCCGTGTCTCGTACCTGTCCATGCCGACCGATGGGGACAAAATCCTGCTCCCGCATCGACTCGGCCCCGAAGCTGATTCTCGTGAAGCCGGCCTCTGCCAAGATTGTCAGACCTTCACGGGTGACTGAAGAGGGATGGGCTTCCACCGTGACCTCGACCGTTGGGCTGGTCGGCCAGGTTGTGCGGATCAGCTTCAGCAGAGCAACCAGTTGATCTGCTGGAAGGGCGGTCGGAGTCCCGCCACCAAAATAAATGCTCTGGAGCCAACGGCCATGGAGAGGATTGTGATGGCCTTGCAATCGAATTTCATGCGTGAGGGCGGAATAAAACCTCGCTATGCGATCGACATGGGCAATTTCAAGGTAGAAGGCACAGAAATGACAGCGATGCTGACAGAAGGGGATATGCACATAGAGGCCAATATCTCCGGTAGGCGTCATCGTTCAAAGACAAGAGGAACGGGTTTTGAGAAATCCTTGCTCACGACAATCTCGATCTCATCGGCTGGCGAGACCCCTCGGTTACGAATATGCGACGACCAGCCTCTCTGTTGCCGGAGGGAGTCGAACACCGACTTGATCAGCTGAGGTTTCATCCGTGCCTCCCACTCCCGGATCCAATTGGATTCGTCTTCTTCCCCATCATAGTCATCCGGGAATGACGCTTCGAGCGTCACACGAAGGCGAAAAGTCTTTTCTTCCTGATACATCCTGACCCTCTCGTTGCGATTCTCTGGAGGTGATCTTATAATGCGTTATACAACCAAGGAGTTGTTGACTATGCCTATCTTCGAATATGTCTGTCGTGAATGCAATCACCGTTTTGAGTTGTTGATCCAAGGGTCAGCAGAAGCAGTGTGTCCCCAATGTAAGGCGACGAAGCTTGAGAAACAGTTCTCGGCTTTTGGCGTCGGCGCTACGGCTAGTTGGGCTTCTTCCGGAACTCCAGGCGCTTGCGGCAGCTGCGGCGATCCGCGTGGGCCCGGGGCCTGTTCGATGAACTAACCAGGCCATGGGCACTCTTGATGGACAGGCATTGACCCGAGCGATCTCGACTATTTCTCAATCCGACCCTCTGATCAAGCTTATTGAGCAAGTGCGAATGGGCCGCATGCAGGCCACCGATGCGGGCTTGCGTGCCATCACTGAATCATGGCTGGGTATCTATGAACAGGCCCTGAGTTTGGATGGCTTCACGCGATTCGACTTGCTCCGGCTCAATCCTGCTCCGCGGCTTGCGGTACTCACTCAGGCTGGGGTGTTGTCCGATGAACATCCGGGTTTGATCTCATTAAAAGCCTCCTATGAACGGGCGCTCAGCCGTGCGGTCGTCGGGTAAGCTGCTGAGGTGTCTCGCCTCAGGCCTAGTACTCTGCGCAGTTTCCCTGTCATCGGCCACCGCACGATCGGAAGATGACCCAGGACCTCGTCCGCTGCGGACGATTTCTCTTGTCCAGATCGAACAGCTTCTCCCCTCCGGAACCCATCTCCTCATCAATCGGGGTGCGATGGAGTCCTTTCTGGTTGCGTTGGAAGGGACTCCGCCTGATTGGCCCACGGTGTATGGCCGTGGGCATCATGATCCTGAGCACGATGAGCGGCTATTCAATTTGAATCGCGCGCGTGATGCGGCGCGTAAAGAGAATCCAACCTTGACGTGGCGAATCGCGTTTATCTGGACGGGAGAAGTCTCGCACTTCGATTCCGAGACCAGGTCGTATGCCATCGCGGTTGGCCCGGAGTTTACTCCAACAAGCTGGGGTGTGGTCCGATTCAAGCCGGAGGAGGTCCCCGGCAATCTGCGCGTGCGACCCGACAAGTACCTCGCGGATTGGATCGACCGGAGTCTTCTCCGCCATAAATCTGTTCCGGTGTCCCTTGTCATGGTCGGTGCGCTCATCCCGACCGAGTCGGTCATCTACGATTTCTCCCATGAGGAGGAGGGCATGGGACTTATCATGCCGGTCGTGAGGGTTGAACAGATTGAGATCCTTCTTGTACAGCCGCCAGCTTCGGGAGCTCGACAAGACTGAGCGCTCGTACCTTGGATTCACCGAGGACCAGTAGGAAGCGGGAATGAGGAGGGCCTGCTACCAGACGTCTCTGGCACAACGAAAGCCGATTCCAGTCGCGCGATCGGTGGGCAAGGCATAGTCACGGTCGGAGGCACGGATGTTTCGTGCCGGCTTGAGCCAGGATCCTCCCCGTACGACCTTGAGAAGTTGCCCATGCGGGCCTTGGGGATCCGAGAGTGGGGCATTGAGATATGAATAGGGCTCATACCAATCTTGCACCCATTCTGCGACGTTCCCGGCCATATCGAAGACGCCATAGGGACTGGCTCCTTGGGGGAAGGTCCCGATCGGGAGCGTCAACACCTCGCCCGTGAGGCCATGCTCGTGTGACGCCCGCGCACCGTCGCCGTTCATCCAGAAGGCTTTCCACGCCTCGCCGTCTTTGAATTCGATCGTGCGTCCAGCCCAATAACTTGCGCTGTTGCCGGAGAAGATGTCCCAGTCAATACCCCACGGATAGCGTCGGCCGTTCGTACCACGTGCGGCTTTCTCCCATTCCGCTTCGGTCGGGAGCCGTTTTCCCTGCCACCGGCAGTAGGCACCGGCCTCGTGCCAGCTGATATTGACCACCGGGTGTTTGTCGCTTCCAGGGAGTGGGGCGGTCTCGGTCCATAGATTAAATCGTGGGGTGAGGTGGCTCGGTGGCGGATGTCCGGTGCCGTCGACAAATTGTTTATACTGGGCGTTGGTGACTTCGTAGCGATCAATCGAAAAGGATGCGACATACACCAGGCGTTGCGGGTGCTCGTCATCAAAGCTCAGCCCGTCTTCCGGGCTGCCCATGAGGAACTCTCCCGCTGGAATCATGACCATGTCTGAGAGAACCTCGGCCTGAGCTGTTGATTCATCATGATGGGTAACCGCGAGGAGCAGCGTACAGCAGGCGAACAGTCGGACCATCATGAAGGCTTTGTGATCCCGCAGGATTTGGCGACCGCATCGCGATAGGTCAGCCAAAGCGCCAGGCTTTTGCGAAGGCACGTCAGGACCGATGGCCTGATTGCCGGTGGGGTGTAATTGACGACCATGTGATAGGCGTCGTGACGATGTCCTGCTTCAACCAGCTGGTGCGCACGGATCAGATCCATCCGGTTGGGATTGAGGCCATGATAGCGGACGAGGGGGTGGATGTTGATGAGGGCTTCGATCTCTTTCGGCTGTTTCTTCTTTGATGGTGCTGTGAGTTCTGTTCGGTCCTTGACACTGCCCTCCACGAAGATGGTGAAGGTTGCAGCACCCAGTACCCAGTCACGGTGATAGGACATGCGATCAAGCCAGGCCCGGTAGCTGCGGGCCTCAGGCAAGAGATGGAACCGTTCGAAACTGTTGCGGCTGAATCGGAGGCCTTCCATCATCGTCAAAAAGAGTTCCGGGTGAGAGGTACCCAACGAAAGCCCGCCGGTTTCTTCCTCGTAGATATTTTCAGCCAACATGTGACGCGCCGAAGAGGGTGGATTTTTTCCGAGAATTCTGGCTAAGAAGATAGGGAAGTCGCGAACGTAGACCGCATATTCTTGCTGAAAGTGAATCTTCAGTTGGGTATGGGTGAGTCGGCCGGAAGCAAAATGGTCCCAGGCCCAATGATGCTTGTTGTCCATAAGTTGGAGCAACGATTCAAGGAACGCCGATTTTGTCATGTGAGCCGACATGATGCCTTGCCTCTTTGAGGTGGTGTCGTTACAATTCGGAATCCAGAGGAAATAAAATGAAAGCCATCACCATCCAGAATCCTGATGAGATCCTGACGCTCCTGGCCGAAGTGAGTCTTCGGGGAGCAGGGTTTACGACCGAGTCCTTGCTTGATTATGCATTAGAAGAAGGTTTCACCGAACCCATCTTTCTCAATGCCAGCGGCGAAGATCCTACCGCATTTTTTAAGGGCGAGCCAAACGCCTGGGCCATCTACCAAGTCCGTGAATGGAAACGTGTCCTGACGATCTCAGGCGGCCCAGGTCAGGAACGGCGTGCGCGCATCACGGAAACGCCCTAACGTTTCATCCAAGTCTAGAACGTGGATGAGCAAAGTGCAATCGATGGGCAGGTTTTTGAGGTGAGGATTCGATCAAGGGAGCCATGATGCGGATGATCCATCTCATGAATGCGCAGGATGTGGGCGAGCTCGCGATGATCAAGAGTTTGCTGGACGGCAATCGCATCACGTATGTCGTCCATGGTGAACATGTGAGCAGTCTGTATCCTGGAGTGCCGCTTGTCGGGAGCCGCGTGATGGTTGATGCGGCAGATCATGCCCGCGCTGAGGTACTTCTCGGGCGACTCCGGCTCTCCATTCGAGACACATCCCCTTGAATGAGGAATAAACGAGCAAGGCTTTGCAGCGCCGCTTTGCGGGAGGATGTTTAAACGGCTGGCTATTTCAGATGTCGTCGCGTGCCTCGAACACGAGCGACCGCTTCACGCTGCTGCTAGGGCTGGATTTTCGGGTGCGGCTTGTCGGTGGGGAAGTCCCGGGCTTGTCGTTCGCGAGATCCTTCGTACCATCCTCCCTTCAGGACTCCTTCCTCGAAATAGAGATAGCGGTGACGGACCACCGAGGTGCTTTCCCAATCTTCGAAGATCCACTCTTCCTGCCGTATCCCGTCTTTAGTGAAGGTTGTATTGATCGTCTGCGGGCCACCCCAGGCTTGTAACACCTGTTCCTTGCTCATCCCCACCATGACGCGATGTTGCTCGATGTGTTTGCGAAAGTCTGGATCGCCGAGTTGCACGATCATGGGCCACACCACCGCCATCAGGGCAAAGAGAACAAGCCCCGTATAGATAATGATCCGCACAGGCCGACGGCGAATGAACGACGGTTCATTCCTGTCGGAATGGAGGGACAGCGGTTGAGATTCTGCAGCCATGGTGTGATGAAAAAGAAGCGATGCTAACAGCGCGGTCGCGCTAGAGTCAAGGAAGTGCTGTTAATATCCTATAAAATCGTATAGATATAGAGATAGCTATACTTAATGGGGTAGGTGTGTAGCGGTGTCCCGAGGATATATATGGTGCAGTGAGCTCATAACGAGGTGGGTCGATATGATGGTGGTTAAGCAATACTGCTGGGCATTGGTGATGTGGTTCTGTGTTGTCCTGGGGCAGGGGCTTTCTGTCGAGGCCTGGGCGACAACAATGTATTCGTATATTGATGAGCAGGGGAACTTGGTCTATACGGATGCTCTGGAAACCGTTCCTCAAAAGTATCGAGCAAAAGTGAAAGCCCATGAGCAACCCGATGCCGTGACGAAGCCGCCTTCAGCACTGCAGTCGGTGCAAGAAAAAATCAAAGCACAGGCCAAGAATCTTGGTTCGGGGATGTCCTCGGTAAATCTCGATCTCTCAGGGTTAGCACCGGAGCAGTCGAAGATTGTGACGCAAGCGGGCCTTGCCGCAGTGGTCCTGTTGGCGATCATGTTTTTCAGTAAAAATAGCCCGATGGTGCGCTTATTGGCGCTGGGCCTCTTGATTGTGTTGGGGATTGGTACACCTGTGCTGATGTACACCAGCAACGGCGGCCCAATGGATCGTATGAAAGAGAAAGCGGTCACTGCAGGACAGACCCAACAGAATCGACTTCAGGTCTCACCCTAGCCCGCCTCCGTTGGCGAGCGTTTCTACTCCAACTCACCCACAGACAACTGCGACCATTCACGTTGTGTGTGTGAGGTAACGCGTATCTCGTTTCTGAATGGTGAGATTCCCGAGATAGGCCTCACGGGCTTGAAAATAACGTGAGAACGCCGCCGACGGACTGGGATTGACTACTCCGCATAGTGGGGAACCGGGATCGTTCTCAGCGATCGCGGTGGGAGAAGCGATTGCCTCTCGAATTGTGTGGAAAAGGGATTAAGGATCGGTTCATGCGTGTGCCGTAATCGTCTGGTGATGAACTCCACGCTCTGTGCACCGATCTCGACACGATCGACCAGCGACTCTCTCGTCAAACGCTCGGGAAGACCCTGCAGTGAGAAGAGTTGAAAACTGAGGGTCCAATCGAACTTGTCCCTGCCCGGCTCCTTGACGATGAAGCGGGCATCCGCTGAGGCAACGCCTTGAAACAGCAGCACCCAAATATTGGATCGAAACGTCGGATTTGTCGGGTCCGATGAGGGGTGAAGTTCAGGAATCAGTGAGGGGAGGCGAGCGATGGGGACGGGGTGGGGGAACTCGATGTCCACCAGCCGCACAATGAGGGGCCGATTCTCCTCGGCAACATTTGGGTCGACCGCATAACTGAATGAATAGCGGATCTCGATCCCCTCGCGGGTAAACGTATACACATCCTCTCCATTTTCAGGGGAGACCAGTTTGCTGAAATAGGTGGCCCAATCGGTGATCGGATAATAAGTGAACACCCTGAGGGCGGACTTGCGATCGCGTACCGCCTGTGGCCGGCCAAGTTTCTCGTGCAATTCCTGTTGGGAGAGCCCGAGAAACCCATCTTCAAAGTAGGGAGTTGCAGTCGTTCTTGTAGGGATCGCGGCGAAAGCGAGGACGCACCAGAGCAGAGAGAGGATGATGGAACGTCCGATGATCGATCCGTGCATCACGTGTATCGTAGCGAGGCATGTAAATTCATGTCAAGAAAGTGACCGCCTGCTTGCCGCGTCGGAAGGCCTTCCAGTATGATCGCCACAAATCAGCCAATAACTATCCGATCCTAAGAGAAGGTGACAATGCCGAGACAAGAGAAATGGCCCATCGTGGAGATGCTGAACGAACGGATTCTGATCCTTGATGGTGCGATGGGGACGATGATCCAGCAGCGGAAGCTGGATGAGGCAGCCTTTCGGGGAGAGCGCTTCAAGGATTGGAAGAAGGATCTCAAGGGGCATAACGATCTGCTGAATCTCACGCAGCCGTCTGTCATCGAAGACATTCATCGGCAGTATTTGGAGGCCGGTGCGGACATCGTCGAGACCAATACGTTCAACTCTCAGGCGATCTCGCTTATGGATTACGGCATGGACCGGCTCGGTTACGAGTTGTCCAAAGCCGGCGCCGAGTGCGCGAGACGAGCCGTCGTTGCCGTGGAACAGGCACAGCCGGGACGGCGGTGTTTCGTCGCCGGGGCGATCGGTCCGACGACCAAGACCTCATCGATTTCGACCGATGTGAACAATCCTGCCGCTCGAGGGACAACGTATGAAGAACTCGTTGCCGCGTATGGCGAGCAGGTGCGCGGATTGCTCGAAGGTGGTGCAGATCTTCTCTTGGTCGAAACCATTTTTGATACCTTGAATGCCAAGGCGGCATTCTTTGCAATTCAAGAGGCCTTTGCATCAGGCGTACGCAGGGTTCCGATCATGGCGTCGGTGACGTTCATCCAAGCCGGCAGCAACCGCGGGGTGACCGGACAGACGGTCGAGGCATTTTGGAATTCAATTTCCCATGTGCCGCTTTTGAGCGTGGGAATG
Source organism: Candidatus Nitrospira nitrosa (assembly GCF_001458735.1). Lineage (NCBI taxonomy): Bacteria > Pseudomonadati > Nitrospirota > Nitrospiria > Nitrospirales > Nitrospiraceae > Nitrospira > Candidatus Nitrospira nitrosa. The sequence goes on along the minus strand of NZ_CZQA01000009.1, from coordinate 487,903 downwards.
AATTGTGCGTTGGGGCCGAAAGAAATGCGGCCACTGATCGAGGACCTATCTCAGATCGCGCCGATTTATATCAGTGCCCATCCCAATGCCGGTCTGCCGAATCCCCTGTTACCGACCGGGTTTCCCGAGACGCCAGAGACCTTGGCACCTCAGTTGCGGGACTGGGCGAACAATGGATGGCTGAACATCGTCGGTGGCTGTTGCGGCACGACACCGGCCCACATTCACCGCATTGCCGAAGCGGTACGCGGGGTGAAACCGCATCTCCCGTCAAAGGTTGAGCCGTACACCAGATTGAGCGGCCTGGAGGCTGTCACCATCCGGCCTGACTCGAACTTCGTCAATATCGGTGAGCGTACGAATGTGACCGGCTCGCCGGCCTTCGCCAAGCTGATTCTCGCCGGGGATTATGAGTCAGCCCTGTCGGTGGCACGTCAACAGGTGGACGGTGGGGCCCAGATTATCGACATCAACATGGACGAGGGCATGCTCGATTCCAAAGCGGCCATGGAAAAGTTTCTGCGTCTGGTGGCTTCTGAGCCGGACATCTGCAAAGTGCCGATTATGGTCGACAGCTCCAAGTGGGAGGTACTGGAGACCGGCTTGAAGAACATCCAAGGCAAGGCGGTTGTGAACAGTATCAGCTTGAAAGAAGGTGAACAGAAATTCATCGACCAGGCGACGGTGATTCGTCGCTACGGTGCGGCGGTGGTCGTGATGGCCTTTGACGAGCAGGGGCAGGCCGACACACTGGAGCGGAAGAAACAAATCTGTGCGCGTTCGTACAAGGTCCTCACGGAGCGGGTTGGAGTTCCTCCGCCAGACATCATCTTCGATCCGAACATCTTGACCGTGGCGACGGGGATCGATGAACACAACAACTATGCGGTGAACTTTCTCGAGGCGACGCGCTGGATCAAGCAGAATCTGCCTGGTGCGAAGGTCAGCGGCGGGATCAGCAACATCTCCTTTTCATTTCGCGGCAACAACGTTGTTCGCGAGGCGATGCATGCGGCGTTTCTCTACCATGCCGTCAAGGCCGGGTTGGATATGGGCATCGTCAATGCCGGCCAGTTGGCCGTGTATGAGGAGATTCCCAAGGATCTGCTCGGGCTTGTCGAGGACGTGCTGCTCAATCGTCGGCCGGATGCGACCGAACGCCTAGTGACGTTTGCTGAGACGGTCAAGGCGAAAGGCAAGGTTGCGGTCAAGGACGACGAATGGCGCAAGGGGACGGTCGAGGAGCGGCTGTCCCATGCCCTGGTCAAGGGCCTTACGGACTTTATCGACAAGGACACAGAAGAGGCGCGTCAGAAGTATGCCAAACCGATTGAAGTGATCGAAGGACCGTTGATGGCCGGCATGAATGTGGTCGGTGATCTGTTCGGGTCAGGCAAGATGTTCTTACCGCAAGTTGTGAAGAGCGCACGTGTCATGAAGAAGGCCGTAGCCTATCTCATGCCCTTCATGGAAGAAGAGAAGAAGCGGTCCGGTAATTTTCAGTCGCAGGGTAAGGTGTTGCTGGCAACGGTCAAGGGCGATGTGCATGACATCGGAAAAAATATTGTTGGTGTTGTGTTGGGTTGTAACAACTACGAAGTGATTGACCTAGGTGTGATGGTGCCCTGCGAGAAGATTCTGGCTGCAGCACGAGAGAACAAAGCTGACATCATTGGCTTGAGTGGACTCATCACACCCTCGCTCGACGAGATGGTGCATGTGGCGAAGGAGATGACTCGGGAAGGGTTCGAGGTGCCGCTCTTGATCGGAGGCGCAACAACCAGTAAGGCTCATACTGCAGTGAAGATCGCCCCCTCATATGCGCCAGGCGTGGTCCATGTCCTCGATGCCTCACGTGCCGTTGGGGTTGTGGGGAGTCTGGTGAGCCAGACACAACGGCAAGGGTTCGTGAAGCAAGTGAGGGATGACTACGAGCGGATGCGACAAGCACACCAGGATCGTGGCGCCAAACCGTTGCTCTCGATTGCCCAGGCCCGTACCAATCGGTTCATGCCCGATTGGGAGAAGACTGACATTCCAACACCGGCCACAATGGGAGTGCGAACCATTGAGGACCAGTCGCTGGTCGAACTGATTTCGTACATTGATTGGTCGCCCTTCTTCCACACCTGGGAATTAAAGGGGCGCTATCCGACGATCTTCGAGGATTCGACCGTCGGGCCAAGAGCTCAAGAGCTCTACGACGATGCGCGGCGGCTCCTCGATGAGATCGTCAAGAAACGACAGCTCACCGCCAAGGGAGTCTATGGCTTCTTTGCGGCTGCCTCGGTCGGGGACGACGTCGAATTGTATACGGATGCTTCTCGAAAGCCGGTGCTCACGACGATCCATCACCTCCGACAGCAATCGGAGAAGCCGACAGGGCAGCCGAATCTTTCACTCGCTGATTATGTAGCGCCAAAGGATTCCGGTCGGCAGGACTACGTCGGGGCGTTTGCTGTAACCGCCGGAATCGGGCTGGATGACCTCTGTAAACAGTTCGATCGGGATCACGACGACTACAACTCGATCATGGCGAAGGCCCTTGCGGACCGGTTGGCTGAAGCGTTCGCCGAATGTCTCCATAAGCGGGTCAGAGAAGAGTGGGGGTATGGCAAGACGGAACAACTGACGAATGAGGAATTGATCCGTGAAAAATACCGCGGCATCCGTCCGGCGCCTGGTTATCCGGCATGCCCGGACCATACAGAAAAACGGGTGTTGTTCGATCTGCTCCAAGTGGAGGAACATGCGAGGATTACGTTGACGGACAGCTATGCCATGTGGCCGGCGGCATCGGTCAGCGGATTCTATTTTGCCCATCCGGACGCCAAGTACTTTGCTGTGGGCAAGATCGGGAAAGACCAAGTTGAAGACTACGCCCGCCGCAAGGGGATGGATATTCGTACCGTCGAACGCTGGCTCTCACCGAACCTGAATTACGAGCCTGAGTAGTGAGTATGACGTATCTCGAACTGTGTCATAGGTTCTGACAATACTTCGCCGTGTAGTGGGTCATGCTCAGAGCTTGACCGTCAACCACCCCATCACGCGGGTACCGAGAAGGTCTCCCAACGGATGTTCTCGATGGGTGTCGTTCAGGGCATTGAAGACGGAGAGTGCTAGTTCCGCTTCGCGCATAGTGTCGCCCGTCTGTTGCCGCCAGAGGACGTATCCCAATCGAAGGTTCAACAAGTGATAGGCTGGGACTCCTTGCTGCGGAAGGTTGGTGCCTGGTGGAAAAAACGGAGCCAGGTTTGTGAAGGGTTCAGCCAAGGGATATGAAGCCATCCCCACATGGTGGTAAAGCGCCTCACCCTTGAAGGATTCCCATGTGACACGGAGTCCGGCATTCACCTTATGGTGAGGGAAACCTCGCTCAGTGACCCCACCGGATCGTTGCATGGACCCTTGGTAAGCATAATTGGCAAAGCCTGAAAGCCAGGAGGTCATCAAGACTTCAACCCCGACTTCGCCGCCATACATGTCAGCTGAGTTGGCATTGATGGGGATTGCTGGGTTGAATGGATTATTCGTGGGATTGCGAAAGATGATCAGATCCCTAATTTGGTTGAAAAACCCAGTCACTCTCGTGCGCAGACGGTGCTCCCACCACCAACCCTGATAGCCCGCTTCATAAGATACGACTTTTTCCGGGTTCACACTGCTTGACCCTAACGTGACACTTGACGAGGGTGGCAGCCCCGGAAGCGTCACGGTGATGATGCTGTGTTGGCCGACCTCGAAGGTTGTTGGGGGGCGATAGGCAACAGAACCAGAGAATCGGATCATGTGGTTGGGATGGACATGGTAGATCACGCTACCACGAGGAGACAGCGTAGGCTCGTGAAAGCTATCGAGATCGTACCGGACTCCGGTATTCACCTCTAGGGAAGGAAGCAGTAGCCACGATCCTTGGGTATAGAGCCCAAGGCGATTCTCGATTGTGCGCGTGTCAAGAATGTTCCAAGAAGCGACGATATGCCGAAAGTTCGTGCCGAGGGTTAACTTGAGCGGCGCAAGTGGATTGAATTGATATCGTGTTTCTACATCATAGGTATTGAACGAGCCGGTTCCAGCTGTTTGCCCAGTTTTGTCAGTTACGGCAAATAGCGGAGTTAACGGTGGAAATATATCAGAGGATGGAGTTTTGAAAGACTGGCTATTCCACCAGCCACGAAGGAGGAGACCGTTCCGTTCAAAACTGAGCAGGGAGTGAGCTTGAGATATATGGTCGGCAGTCGTACTGATATCGGTCACAAATGAGTTATAGGGGTTCGCTCGACTGAGGCCTGCTTCGGCTCGTATCTGCCCCTGATTGGGTAGTTGATATTCTGCCATGCCGCCGATTCGTTGACTATTGAGTGCTGGTGCATTTGAGTCTGACCACCGCTGATTCTGTTCATGGCCGGCGGATATACGGTACCCCCAATTCCCGGTGATTCCTGAGAGGGGGCTCCGGAAATTCGGACAGTATGGTAAGTGGTAGCCTGGCTTCACCGACGCCACCGAGAGGTGGCGACACAAAGGAGCGAGGCAATGAAACGCACGAGACGGAATCACGGAGCCACCTTCAAAGCGCAGGTGGCGTTGGCCGCAGTTAAAGGGGACAAGACGCTGGCCGAATTGGCTGAACAATTCAGCGTCCACCCCACTCAAATCACCGAATGGAAGCAACAATTGTTGGCGCGAGCCGCAGACGTGTTCGGCGGAACGAAGGCTTCCTCAGAGACACCGGATCTCAAGACCTTGCATGCGAAGATCGGGCAACTGGCGTTGGAGAATGATTTTTTAGAAGGGGCGCTCACCAAGGCGGGCTTGCGGAGCGCAAAGCGATGATCGACCGGACTCACACGTTACCGGTGGTGCGGCAATGCCAACTGCTGAAGCTGGCTCGCTCGACCGCTTATTACCAGCCGACGCCGGTCTCCGAGACGACGCTGGTGTTGATGCGGCGGCTCGATGAGCTGCATCTGCAGTATCCCTTTGCTGGGGCGCGGATGCTGCGCAATCTCCTCAGGCAAGAGGGCCGGGCCGTTGGTCGGCGCCAGGTGGCCACCCTGATGCGTCGCATGGGGATTGAGGCCCTGTATCAAAAACCACATCTCAGTCGGCGACATCCGGCCCAGCAGGTTTATCCCTATCTCCTGCGCGACCTGGGGATCTTACGCCCCAATCAGGTCTGGGCCGCCGATATCACCTATATTCCAATGCGCCGGGGCTTTGTGTATCTTTTCGCAGTGCTCGACTGGGCGAGTCGCCGGGTGCTGGCCTGGCGGCTCTCCAATACGTTGACGACGGACTTCTGTCTCGACGCCGTGCGGGAAGCGATCACGCAGTATGGCTGCCCCGAGATTTTCAACACCGACCAAGGGTGCCAGTTCACCAGCCAGGAATTCACGGGACTCTTGAAAGACCAGGGGATTCAGATCAGCATGGACGGCAAAGGCTGCTGGCGGGATAACGTGTTCGTGGAGCGACTCTGGAAAAGCATCAAGTATGAGGAGGTCTATTTACATGCGTATGACACCATCAGCACGGCCCATCAAGGGCTGGAGCACTATCTGATGTTTTACAACCAGACCCGACCGCATCAGGCGCTTGATGGCCAGACGCCTGACCAGGTTTATTATGACAATCTGACGACACGGCAGACCGCCGCGTAGTCAGCATTCCGCCAGGCGCCACTTAAGAACTGGCAGAAACTGTCCAACCAACCGGAGCCACCTCTCTGCATGGACTCCGGTGGTGAGAACTGTTCCCAACCCACCGCCTGCCACTTGTAGTGTGGTTCCTTTCATCTCTTCAGGAGATTTCGTGATGATGCTCACGACGCCATCGAATGCATTGAAGCCGTACGAAGCCGACGCGGGCCCCTTCAGGACTTCGATCCTTTTGATTTCAGTCAATGCTATGGGAAGGGATTTCCATAAGACGGTTCCTGATTGATCGATATAGACGGAGCGGCCGTCTACAAGGAGAAGGAGTTTATTGGCCAGTAATTGATTGTTTCCACGCACGCTGACGTTGAAATCGACCGCGTTCATCTGCATGATTTCCATGCCTGGAACTTGCCGCAGCAACGTCGGAATGTCGGTCGCTCCTGAGTTTTTAATATCTTCATCAGTGATCGCGTACACATCGGAGGGAGCTTGTGAAATCGGTTGCTCGTATCGGCTGGCGACGCTGACGGTTTCTTCTTTGAGATAGAGGGTCTCCTCTTGGAGCTGGTGGTCAATAGCTGAAGATGCTCTAGGGATTGTGAGCGACGGCTCAGCCCAGCACAAGAATGGGATGCTTACTCCAGCGAGCGTGATCGCGAGTATGCAACCTTGTCTCACGTCGATCATTTCCATCCAGGCCTTGCTGTGTCAGTCAGTGCAAGGGGATCTTTTACCACAAGGCTCATTACAACCACGGGGGAAATTCATTCGGATGGTCGCGCGGCCTGAGCTGATCGCGGTGTGATGCTCGTCGGTGCATCTATTTCGATACTGAATCGAAATAGATGCAATATCTTGTAGATCTGTAATGGAGATATGAACGTAGTGAACATCGAGCCCAGCAAGCGCAGAAGTGCAATCGCGCCGTTCGCTGTATACGGTGGGTGTTTCTGTCATTTGCTGGAAGGATCGGTAGGACAATGCTGAGCTGATGAGTGTGCGGTGGGCCCGCATCTGACGCGGTATACCATTTGCATCCTTACGTAGAGACATTCAAGCGGCTGATGGATGTCTATGTTGGGTGGAGATTATTCAGGGCTTCTCTACTTCTCGGGTCGGGGCCTGACTGGATTGCCTGGTCCAGTGATGTACCTCCTTGGGAGGTTCCGACTTGGCAGGCGAGTCCGGTGGTGATTCCTCCCTGGGTCACCGCCGGGCGTTGCCCTGAATCCGCGTGAACGATACGATGTGGTGGAAGGAGGGATAGTAATGCGAGTGTGTTGGTTGACGGACAGGGCGCACTGGCCATCAAACGGAGGGAGTCGAGCTGTGACGGTAAAACACCTGGTGAAGTATGCGCTGGTGGTCTGCGGCGTGGTGCTGGTCGCCCAGGCCTATGATCAAGCTGAGAATCATTGATAGGCTTTCACGATCTGGTCGAGTGAGACAGTTTCATGATATTCGCGGCGTTTCCTGATGGCCGCAAAGTCGTGCTCGATGGGGTTGAGGTCCTGGGAATACGGGGAGAAAAACGGTAGTGTGGCGCCAGTGTGCTCGATCAGGTGCACCGTTTCGGGTGATTTGTGACAGGCTGCGCGGTGTCCATGATGACCAGGTGCTGGCGGGCCAGACGCGGACATCGCCTCGCGTTGAGCCAGGGGTTGAACCTCTCGGTCTCGCAGGTGCCTTCGAAGAGAAAGGGTTCTTCAAACTGGGGTCCGATACGGGCGGTGATCAATGAGGTGCGAGGGCGTCGGTGTTCGAAGATCCGGTCATCCACGTGCTGGCACTTGGGCGCATATCCGTAGCGGCGTGTGACGGAAGGGAAGAAGCCGCACGCATCAATATGCACAAGCTGGAGGCCACGACGACGATACCGCTCACGAAGACGCAGAAAGCTTCGTCGTTGCTATGGGCTACGCTCTTTGTAGCCGGTCGTTGTTTTTCAGGGTCCATCCCATCTTGTGGAGCGCGTTCCCGATACACGCTCGCTTCGCCCACCTTAAACCGCCGAGCTGCCTCTGTCTGGCCTCCACCACCCGTTGGCGCAAATCTTCTGAGCATCTCATGCACACATGCTTGCTCAGACGCTCACCCCGTGTCCATCAGTAACTATGAGCCTAGCTATAAGTCCGCCATCGGCGTTCTCGTATCCCTGTGAAACTGCTGAAGCATATCTCGTGAAGCGTTCATCGAGTGGGCTTGGAGCGTCGTGCAAGCAGGCTCAGAGCCTCACCGTCAGCCATCCCATCACGCGGGTACCGAGAATGTCTCCCAACGGATGTTCTCGATGGGTGTCATTGAGCGCGTTGAAGACCGAAATCGCCAGCTCGGCTTCTCGTACATGGTCGCCTGATTGTTGTCGCCAGAGGAGATACCCCAATCGAACATTCAGCAAGTTGTAGCTGCGGACATCCTCTCCAGGCGACACGGTTCCCGTTGGGAAGAAGCGTGCGAGATTGGTAAATGCATCGGCCAAGGGATAAGACGCAGCCCCCACATGGTGGTAGATGATTTCTCCCTTGAACTGGGGCCAATTCACGCGGAGTCCGGCATTCACTTTATGATGAGGAAAGCCTCGCCGACTGAACCCACTCGAGGATTGGCCAACTTCCTGGTACGCATAATTGGCAAATCCTGAGAGCCAAGAAGTCAGCAGGACTTCAGCACTTACTTCTCCTCCGTACACATCGGCTACGCCTCCATTCATCGGATGAGCGCCGTTCAAAGGGTTACCTGTCGGGTTTCGAAAGACAATGAGATCAGAAATGTGGTTATAGAACCCGGTGACTCTGGTTCGCAGCCGATGGTCCCACCACCAGCCCTGGTAACTAACTTCATGGGAAGCGATTTGTTCAGGTCTCACGTCACTTGATCCTTGTATGGGGGTGGTCACGGGTGACAATCCGGGAAGCATGACCGGGTTCAGGGCGCTGATGTTGACGTCATTCGTCGTCGGTGGACGATGGGCGAGGGAACTGGATAATCGAAGTGCGTGGTTCAAGTTCAGATGGTAGACCAATGCCCCACGAGGTGACAGGGTAGGGGTGATGAAGGTATCAAGGTCGTAACGCAGACCGGCACTTAACTCCAGGGAGGGCCACAGTTGCCAATCTCCTTGGGCATAGAGTCCTAAGCGATCCTCCGGTATCCGGCTGCTCAGCATATTCGACGAACTAATGATGTGACGGTAATTGGCGCCGATATTCACGTGGAGTGCTTCAAACGGCCGAAATCGATACCGAGTTTCGATGTCATAGGTGCTCAGAGAGAATTCCTGATTTGTTCTGCCGAAGCGGTCCGTGACGCCGAGCAGGGGGGCTAGCAGTGGGTGGATGAGAGCATTGGCTTCCGAGAACAACCCATTCCACCAGCCTCGAACCAGTAAGCCATTCTGTTCATAACTGACAAGCGCATAGCTCTGGGAAAAACTATTCTCTCCAGTCGAAATGGAATTTAGGATGCCGTTGTAAGGGTTGGATCTAGCGAGCCCTGCCTCAGCCCTGATCTTTCCATCACCTGATAGGTGATATTCTGTCACACCACCGATTCGTTGGCCATTGAGGGCTGGTGCGTCGTGGTTTGACCAGCGTTGTGTTTGCTCGTGTCCAGCTGATAAACGATATCCCCATTTGCCTGAGGTTCCTGCGTGGATGGCGTTGGTGAGTAGGGTGCCGATCTCGCCACCTGCTACCTGTAGGGTGGTTCCTCTCATCTCTTCAGGAGACTTCGTGATGATATTCACGACACCATCGAAGGCATTGAAGCCGTAAACGGCGGATGCCGGCCCCTTGAGAACTTCAATCCTCTTAATTTCTATCAGGGCCACGGGGAGTTGCTTCCAAAAAACAATTCCGGCTTGGTCCACATAGATGGAACGGCCATCGACCTGGACTAAGAGCTTATTCGCTGAAATCTGATTATTCCCCCGCACGCTGACATTGAAATCCACGGCATTGGTTTGCATGACTTCCATCCCCGGCACCCGACGGAGCAATGTGGGGACGTCCGTAGCTCCGGAACTCCGAATATCTTCGTCGGTGATCACATAGACATCGGAAGGAGCTCGAGAGATCGGTTGTTCGTACCGGCTGGCGATACTGACGGTTTCTTCCTTGAGATAGAGCGCTTCGTCTTGAAGTTGCTGCTCGACCACTGAAGATGCTCGGGGAATTGGTGGGGAAGGTTGGGCCCAGCTGTGGGACAGTCCAAGAAACCAACACCCTGCCAGCGGGATGAGGCTGTGCCATGGCACACTCAGAGACCAGCGGAAGAATTTTTTGTCAGATTGAATGTGCGCTCGTAATCCGAACATATGCTGTTAGGTGCGGGTCTACGCGTCGGCTTATACAGGAGACGCAATGCTGTTCGAAAGGGATTTGTTGTCTGAGGCGATCCGTGTGCGATGTGAATCTAATTAGATACTGAATCCTTTTGTAGACAGTTTCCGCCAGTCAGGGTTCTGTAGACCATCTGTAGGTATCTTTCATGGCATTTCCCGTTGGTTTAGGACTATTCGAAGAGTTACAAGTTGAGGTGTGGAATATGCTTTATGGCTACAAATGGTATGGCGCAGCCAAGATATGTTCCGTGGCGAGTATGTCGTGGAGTGCCTGTTGCTTTCGACCGATCTGCCACTACAATAGCGTGTGCTCAAGCGAACCGGGAGTGGTCCATGCAAATACGAGTCCTCGTGGTCGATGACGATCAAGACATCTTACAGGCGCTCCAGAAACGCTTGATCTGGATGGGGCATGAGGTGCTGACGGCCGAAGACGGCGAGCAGGCACTCAAGCTGTCGGTCGAGGATCAGCCTGATCTGATGCTCTTGGATATTGAGCTGCCAGGTATGAGTGGATTGGATGTGTTGAAGCAGCTGGCCGAGAGACGAGCGAATGTTCCGCCGCAGTTCACACCGGAGGTCGTCGTGATTACCGCCTTCGGAACGATCGATCGCGCGGTCGAGGCCATCCGGTTGGGGGCCTGTGATTTTCTAACGAAGCCGTTTGAGCCGGATCATCTTTCTGCGGTGATTGAAAAGGCTAGGGGGCAGATGGCCCTCACCAGACAAATTGGACTTCTGCAAGCCGAAGTTGCGGGGCGATATGAACATGTGATTGGGCAAAGTCCTCGGATGGTTGAGCTCCTTGATACGGCACGGCGAGCAGCCGGTGCCTCGGCCACTGTGCTTCTGTTGGGTGAAACCGGAACAGGGAAGGAAGTCATGGCTCGGGCGTTGCACCGGTGGAGCCCACGTGTCTCGAAGCCCTTTGTCGTCGTGAATTGTGCGGCATTGCCCGAGAGTCTGTTGGAAAACGAGTTGTTTGGTCATGAAAAAGGAGCCTACACCGGAGCGGTGAAACGCGAGCCAGGGAAAATTGAATCGGCAGAAGGCGGCACCGTATTCCTTGATGAGATCGGAGACATGCCGGCCGGACTACAGACTCGACTGCTCCGCCTCCTCCAAGATCAGGAGTTCTATCGGGTCGGCGGGACGCAGCCGATTCGTACGGATGTACGGTTTATTGCGGCAACAAACAAGGATCTCAAGGATGCGATTCAGGACGGAGTATTTCGAGAAGACCTCTTCTATCGGTTGAACGTGATTTCTCTCACGGTCCCTCCCTTGCGGAAACGACTGGATGATTTGGGCGCATTGGTTAAACATTTTATCCGACTTCATGGAGCGAAGGTGGCGCATCGCTCGTTCAGCGTGAGCTCGGACGCGCTCGAGGTGATGCAGGGGTATCACTGGCCTGGCAATGTGCGGGAGTTGGAGAATGTGTTGATCAGAGCCATTACCCTCTCCTCTGATGACTGTATTGAACCGGAGCATCTTGGGATCATGATACCTCGGAGGTTGCCGGTGGACGTGACGTTTTCTGATGACGAGACGCTGAATTACCATGCAGTGATGGAGGGATACAGCCGCAAAGTCCTTGAAGAAGCATTACGACGTGCAGGATGGAACCAGACAAAGGCCGCTGAGATGCTGGGACTCCAGCGCACCTATCTTACGAGGTTGCTGAGGCAACGTGGGGTCTCGGTCAAGCCTCCGCCCTCCTAACCGGATGCTCAAGATGGCGTGCGTGAATCGTGAAGTGCATCTCATTTCGGAGTTAAGACACCTCACGAAATACGTTTCACGTACGACGTTTTAGGAGGTGCGAGGGGATCCGCGTAGGTGAGTCGTGCTGGTGTCGTTGTCTGCAACGTGAAGTAAAAGCAGCTGCCCAGGCCCGGCGCTCTCTCCACTGCGAGTCGACTCTGATGCAGTTCGACTAACAGCTTGGCAATGGCCAGGCCGAGCCCTGTTCCCTTGGTCTTCTTATGTGCTGTGGGTGCACGATAGAACGGCTGAAAGACTTTGTCCACGTCGTCCGGCGCGATGCCTGGCCCAACATCGTGGATGGAGATCTGAACGTTGTCGTGGGATAGTCTTGTGACATTGAGATTCACAACGGTATCCATCGGTGAGAATTTGACCGCGTTATGCAAAAGATTGAGGAGAATCTGCCTGAGTTTTTCAGGGTCAGCCGAAACCGGAGGCAGATCAGTTGGGAGCGAGATGACGATCTTCACGGCACGTTCTGACGTGAAGGGATGAAGGTCCTCCACAGTTTTGGCGATCAGGTTCCCAAGCTCAACAGATCCTAAGCGTAGAATCGCTTGCCCCAGCTCAATTTGAGAGAGATCCAGCAATTCCTCAATGAGACCACGAAGTCGCGAGAGATTGGCTTCCACGCGCAACAGCGATCCTCGCTGATCGGCGGTGACTGCGCCATCAATTCCATCCCGTAAGTTGGCAAGGTTGACCGTCATCGAGGTGAGTGGGGTGCGAAGCTCGTGCGAGGCGGTGGAGACAAAAATCGATTTACGACGGTCTAGTTCTTGGAGCTTGGCGTTCGCAGCCGCCAGTTCCTGGGTACGGACCTTGACCCGCTCCTCTAAGGTCTGGGCGAGCTCGCGCAACTCATACTCGCGCGTCTGCAATGTCGACGCCATAGAGTTGAAGACCCGTGTCAGGGTTCCAATTTCATCACGTGCATGTATTGTAATGGTTGGTGCCGTCTCTCCGGCGCCAAGTTTCATGGCTGCGGCCGTCAGTGCTTGGAGGGGGACCGTCATACGGCTTGCCAGCAGTACAACGATACAGACGCCACCGATCAGTGTACTCTCCGTAATGAGAATGGCCTGCCAGAGCAATCGGCGTAGGTTCTGTTGAAGTTCAGATGTGGACAGGCCGATTTCCACCTTCGAGGAAGACCCTGACGTGAGGTGCGGTATCTCCTCTGGCATCCCGGGGCGTTCCTTAAGTGTGAGTTCAAGGGCGGGATCCCGTTGGTTGGTGTGAGATTGATGAGGAACTTCGACCAGCAGGTCGTAAAATATCGGGAGTTCATACCCTCCTAAGAGATTGAGCAATTCAGAAGGTGAAAAATTAAGGCTTGAACGAAGCACGGGGCCGTTCCTGCTCAGCCATATTCCATTGACGATTGACTCGCCCGTCTCAGCCTTGGGCAGGGAGACCAGTTTCGTGACGGAGAATTGCCGTCGGTTTGTTGAAGGAGCCGAAAACTGTTGCTGCCATTCGCCTTTTCCATAACCGGTGTGGAGGTCGCCGCTCGGGGAGAGGATGGCGACATAAGCAACCGGATTGACCGCGAGAATCTCCTGCGCGAGTTGATCAAGACGATGAATGTCGCCGGCGAGGATGCTCACACGCCCCATACCAGCCAGGTGATGTGCGAGCAATGTTCCGCTCTGTACGAGACTCTCGCTTGCTGATTGTACTTGTTGTCGGAAAAAGAGGCATCCCAGAAGGAGACAGGCTACGATGAGAATTGCTGCCGTGCTGAGGACGAGCTTTGTTCTGACGCCGATTGAGATGCCTAAGCCGAAGGATTGCTCGTACGCCATGCCGGGAATCCGCTACGAATGATTGTCCATGACCCCAGGTCTGATACGTTGGCTAAGGAATCAAATCTGAGTGGTCTGATTTTCGAGCTATCGGTCCGGTTCCACTGAAGATGTGGCGGGCGACACGGACCACGTCCGGTGCGAGTCTCAGGCCAAGATATTCAGCGGTATTCAGGTTCAGTGCCAATTGAGGATACTCGGGCTCGTGAAGAGGGCCGAGTGGTTTCGTGGGATCATCGAGCTGTGTGCGTGCCAGCCGGGCTGCTTGTTGTCCCACGGCCCAAGGGTCGACGACGAGTGCTCCAAGCGCCCCTTGCTGAACCAAGGTCGAGGAAAAGGTAAACAGGGCGATTTTTGCGTCGATGGTTGATTCTAAGAGGAATGGGATCGATGATTCCGAAATGACTGTTTGATCTTGAAGCAGCCACAAGGCGTCGATCTTTGGAAGAAGTGTCCGAACGGCAGGCGCGAGGTCCTCCTGGCTACGGACAGCCACCGGCACGAGTTCGAATCCACTCTGTTTCGCGAGACGATGCGCCTGTCGAACGAAGTCGCCACTCTGCGCTTCATCATAGAGCATGCCGATCCGCCGTCGATCTGGCATGATAGAACGAATGGCCGTAAGCTGCGTTGCCGCTGAGGTCCTGACGGTAATACCGGTCATGTTGGAAGTGGGCAGTCCATGACTTTCAGGATTCAGGACCATACAAAAGATGACCGGTGTGTCGAAAATCTCCAATTTTGCGGCCATGGCCGCCTTGAGGCCCACCGCAAATACCAGGGTAGGCGGTGAGGCTCGCAAGGCTCGGCCGATCTCACGCCCTTGTGTGAGTTGACCGCCGATATTGTATTCACGGACCTGCATGGGTGAAGGAAGCCCGGCCCGAAAGCCCAGGACTGCTTGCTCGTAGTAGGGGAGATCGGATGACTTGAGAATGGCGATCTCTCCCGCACTCACGACAGAGATCGGGCTCAGGAGCAAGGCACAGACGATCAACCACCAGCAGTATCGTACGCGGAAGACTGGCTGCAGATATGAAGGTGTTGATTTCATCGCAGATATTCTCTTCGGTATCGTTATGCTCTCAAGTCTCAGTACAGGTTGCAAGAGGCAAGATCCCCTAGGAGGAGTCCAAATAGATCTAATAATCAAGCAAGTTTTGGACCATGGGTTCAGCCTTAGAAATGGAAAATTCGTCGCTAGAAGTCAATCAGGCACCATCAGTCTCACTCTTTTAAGACAATTTCCCTCTCCCTGTGTCTCTGATTGAAACCAGCTGGCATATTCTTCTTATAGTTTCACCGTGAGCCATCCCAGGACCTTGGTGCCTAGCAGGTCGCCCAAGGGATGCTCTCGGTGGGTGTCGTTGAGGGCATTGAATACAGACACCGCGATCTCGGCCTCGCGTAGGTATTCAATCGAAGAGTTTTCCCAAAGCAGATATCCAAATCGTAGGTTGACCAGGTTATAGCCCGGGATGGCTCCTTGTGGGAGAACCGTTCCGGTTGGAAAGAAGGGAGCCAGATTGGTCAGTAGGTCGGTGAGAGGATAAGCTGCGCTACTCGTGTGGTGGTACAGTAGCTCGCCCGTGAACTGGTTCCATTTCCCACGGAGGCCGGCGTTCACCTTGTGATGAGAAAAGCCGCGTCGACTGATTCCACTGAAGGTTTGCCCAATATCTTGATAAGCGTAATTGGCAAATCCTGAGAGCCAAGACGTGATCAGGACTTCGACGCCAGCTTCGCCTCCGTATAGATCGGCGATGCCTCCATTCATGGGAGAGGCTGGGATCAAAGGGTTCCCTGTCGGGTTCTGAACGGCGATCAGGTTAGAGATATGGTTGAAATATCCGGTTACTCGGGTTCGTAGCCGATGTTGCCACCACCAGCCTTGATAGCCCAACTCATAGGACACAATCTGTTCAGGTCTTATGTTACTAGTTCCTAGAATACTGGTTGTGGTTGGAGGAAATCCGGGCAGCATCAGCACAGTGTTGATGTGTTGGGCGACATCGATGATTGTGGAGTGGCGATAGGCTATAGAGGTAGAGAGCCGGAGCGTATGATTGGGATGCACATGGTAGATGACCGCTGCTCGAGGCGAGAGAGTAGGTTCATCATGGGAGTTAAGGTCGTATCGAAGCCCGGCGCTCAGCTCCAGAGAGGGTAGCACCTGCCAGTCTCCTTGGGCATAGAGCCCCAGACGATTTTCAGTGGTCCGAGATTTGAGATAGCTCCAAGATGCGGCGATATGGCGAAAATTTGTTCCAATGTTGAGCTTGAGTGGCTCAAGCGGTTTGAATTGATATCGTGTTTCCATGTCATAGGTGTTGAACGACGCATCGCTTGCACCTTGCCCAAATCTGTCGGTTATCGACAGCAGCGGAGTCAATGGTGGGAATACCGTGTTGGGCTGATTGTTGAAAAAGAAACCATTCCACCAACCGCGGATCAGTAAACCGTTCTGTTCATAGCTGAGTAAGCCATGAGCCGACGAGGTATGAGTATCTGAAGAGCCGGCTTCTGTGAGAAACCCATTATAGGGGTTCGATCGACCGAGGCTCGCTTCACCGCGAAATCGTCCCTGGTTTGGGAGGTGATGTTCCACCATGCCAGCGATGCGCTGACGGTTGAGCGCCGGTGAGTTTCGATCTGACCATCGCTGGGTTTGCTCATGTTCGCCTGATACGCGGTAACTCCAATTTCCTCCAGTGCCTGCATAGATGCCGTTTGTCAGAATCGTTCCTTGGCCACCACCTGCTACTTGTAAGGTGGTTCCACGCATCTCCTCCGGAGATTTCGTAATGATATTCACCACGCCATCAAAGGCATTGAATCCATAGACCGCCGAAGCGGGCCCCTTGAGGACTTCGATGCGTTTAATTTCCGTGAGTGCAACTGGGAGAGATTTCCATAACACCTGGCCAGATTGGTCGATGTAAATGGACCTGCCATCGACTAGGATCAGGAGTTTATTGGCAAGTAATTGATTGTTCCCACGCACACTGACATTAAAGTCGACGGCATTTGTCTGCATGACCTCAAGGCCTGGAATCTGTCGGAGCAGCGTAGGAACGTCGGTGGCTCCGGAGTGCTTGATATCTTCGTCTGTTATGACGTAGACGTCGGAAGGGGCACGGGAAATCGGCTGCTCATATCGACTGGCAATGCTGACGGTTTCTTCTTTCAGGTAGAGGGCCTCTTCACGGAACTGACGTTCTGTCGATGACGACGCCCTGGCGAGAGGGAGCAAGGAGTCAGCCCAACTACAGAGCGGATGTGACAACCACCAAACGACACCCACAATGATTTGTCCAATTATCAGAATCCGCCGACCGGGTACGTCAGTGTGAATTCTATGATGGGTCAGTACGCGCAGCATCTCACCTGAGCTGGTAGAAGAAAACGGTCGAGGTATGCGGTAGATGAATGTACGGCAGGGCTGAACGTGTATCAATACTTTGGAATAGTTAGTATTTGCTTGCCGTAACGGTGAGGCATTCTGAGTTCCTGGCTGAAGAAGGCATGAGGCAAGAAGGATAGCGATGTGGCAGCTGGCTTCTTCGCTGTGTATCCAATTCGATGCAGTATTGGATTAGATACTATTTGGGCGAGATAGTTCGCTGTGGCTTCTTTATCGTTGGACTTAGGCTGACTCCATCGAATACCGGTTTAGCAACTGAACCTCTAAGGCAGAGGTTCGGCTAGTGCCTACTCTATGAATGTGGGTGGATTTTTAGGGAATTATCCTGCGAGTTTTTCGAAACAGTAGACGCTCAGATCGCGGTGAGCATGTCTTGGTCCATCGGCGCCAAGGCCGTGCGCAGCGCGTTGACCAGCAGGCGGTACCGTTCTTCTGCCCAGATATTGAAGGCCTCCGCGTCGGAAAACACGAGATCCCAGGCCTTAGCCGCATCGAATAGCACAAGCTGTTTGGGCTTTGCGTGTCCTTGGAACAGGACTACTAGGACGGCCGAGTTTCCGGTCAAACTGATATCGGTGAAGAGGTGGACGATGGCGGTTGAAGAAAGCGTGACGTCACGCGAGGCGGCCTCAACGATCGGTTGGTAGAGGCGTTGCAGGAATTGCCTGGTCATTTCATGAGGGGTAGCCGGGGTCAAGAGATGGGGGTTGGGTTTTTCTCCAAAGAGGTTTTCCGTGAGGTAAGTGGCCGCTTCCCAGGTTGGCATGGTGCCTGAGGTCACCAGCGCTTCGCAGAGGTAGGCGAGCCAGTTTCGACTACGGGGGCGCTTACGAACGACCGTCAACTTTTTTGCCATCATCGACCATCCTTCAAGATATACGATCGGGTTATCAAGACTGTAACCAGGGACCGGTGAGTAAAAAAGTATATCGGCAGTTCCTAGGGCGGTCAACGAATTGCAGCGAATCGTACACACGGTCGCTTGCGGGAGGCGCTTATGCGTCAGAACGCGGTGTAGGGTCGGTGCGATCAGCGTACTGATCATGGATGCGAGTGAGTTCGTCTGTGGATGCGATAAAGGTGTCGAGGAGCTCCGGGTCGAAGTGCGCGCTCCGGTGTTTGCGCATGAGGTCGATCGCGTGCCCGAGCTCAAATGCCGGCTTATAGACCCGTTGAGTCGTGAGTGCGTCAAAGGCATCGGCGATGGCGGCAATGCGACCCTCAATGGGAATAGTCTCGCCCTTCAGCCGTCGCGGATATCCTGTCCCATCAAAACGCTCATGGTGGGTGTACGCGATCATCGCTGCGACTTTGAGTAGTTCGGCATCAGACCCGCTCAGAATCCGATAACCGATCTCTGCATGTTGTGCGATCACTCCAAACTCTTCTTCAGTGAACTTGCCGGGTTTCAACAGTACATGATCCGGTGTGCCGATTTTGCCGATGTCATGCATCGGACTGGCGGTACGGATCAAATCGCATCGTTCTGGCGAGAGGCCGGCTTTGCTGGCCAGCAGTTCACAATAGTGGCTCATACGTTGCACATGCTGGGCCGTCGCGTTGTCGCGGAACTCGGCGGCGATGGCCAAGCGCTGTATCGTTTCCTCGCGAGACAAGCGCAGTTCTTTTTCCGTGCGCTCGAGCCACTCCAAGGCTTGCTGGAGTGCCAGCGTTCTGGTCCTGACGATATCCTCGAGGTTTTCCCGATGATAGCGGTTTTCCAACTCGAGGCGGCGTCTCCGCAGCGCGTTGGCGACGTCGATCAAGACTTCGTTGGATTCAAACGGCTTGACGATGTATCCAAAGGCGCCCACGTCGAGAGCAGCATTGGCTAGGACAGAGCTATCAAGGCCGGTCACCATAATGGCAGCCGTATGTGGATGTGCAATGAGTGTATGGCGGACGAGGTCCATACCGGATTCGCCGGGCATATTGACATCACAGAGCATCAAGGCATAGGGCTGGGTGGCCAACTTCTGTCGGGCTTCTCGCGCATCAGCCGCACTCTCGACTGTGTAGCCATGGGATTGCAGGAGATAGGCGAGCAGACGGCGGATCGGCTCCTCGTCGTCGACGACGAGAATGAGGCGATTATCGAGCAGAGCGTGGTGTGTTGTCTGGTCCAGGAGGACTGTCATGGATCGGGTCTTACTGGTTTCGTAGGGTTTGAGGATTGCCGTGTTAATTCCCTATCGGTGTATTTGCTGCCAACTTAAATGATCGGCAGGGGGGACTAGTACGAAAGGCACATTTTGTGCCGAAAGCTTTGGGCCTATCGCCACCCAGATTGTTCCGTTCAGTCTGTTTTTTGATGGTCGTGCAATTGAAGACTCAACGAATTTGGATTGATGCGTACTCTAGCATTGTACTCAGTCTGTAGAATGCTTCTGCTTCTACGTCAAGCGATTGTACAGAATTCACCAATTTTATCGGATGGTTTTGACCAACTTGCCTGAATCTCATGCTCGAGAGGAAGGGGAAGATGAAGATGGTTTGCGCTTTCGCAGGGGCTTCACTATAATCCGGTCCCTATCTTGACGAAGGGACAAGGCATGAGTGCAATTTCAGGGGTGGTACGGTTCGATGGGCGTCGGCGGGACCAGATTCGCCCGGTCAAAGTGACGCGGAACTTTACCAAGCATGCGGAAGGATCGGTTCTAATCGAAATGGGAGACACCAAGGTGATCTGTACCGCCTCGGTGGAGGAGAAGGTCCCCCCATTTCTCAAAGGAAAAGGCAGCGGCTGGGTGACGGCGGAATATGCGATGTTGCCGCGCGCGACGCATGAGCGATCGCCTCGAGAGGCTGTGAAGGGGAAGCAAGGCGGCCGAACGCTTGAAATTCAGCGTTTGGTCGGGCGGGCGCTTCGGTCCGTCACCGATTTGTCTCAACTGGGTGAACGGTCTATTTGGATCGACTGCGATGTGATTCAAGCCGACGGTGGAACCAGGACGGCCTCGATTACCGGAGCATTTCTTGCGCTGGCCGATGCCTGCACGGTCCTGAAGAAAAAAGAACTCATCAAGAAGTTGCCGTTGACGGATTACTTGGCAGCCATTAGTGTTGGGAAAGTCGGTGGAGAAGTGATGGTCGATCTCGCCTACAGCGAGGACTCCATGGCGGAAGTGGACATGAACGTGGTGATGACCGGTCGTGGGCGGTATGTCGAGGTGCAGGGCACCGCAGAACGGACGCCGTTTGCGAAACAGGATATGGATGAATTTTTGGCACTGAGCTGGCAAGCCATTCAGCGGCTCACGACCATTCAGCAAGAGTTGATTGGTGCCATTGACTAGGGAATCAGTAAAAGAGCTTGTTCTCGCCACCCGGAACCTTGATAAAGGACGAGAGCTTGCGGCGTTGCTCGAAGGGCTGGGAATCCACATTCGCACGCTGGCGGAGTTTCCTGCTGTGCCGGAAGTGGAAGAGGATGGTGAGACCTGCGAAGCCAATGCCATCAAGAAAGCCAGGGAAGTGGCTCGTTCAACCGGTCTTCCGTCCGTGGCCGATGACACAGGCCTGGAGGTCGATGCACTCGGAGGCCGACCTGGTGTGTTTGCAGCTCGCTATGCGGGAGAACATGCTACCTACGAGGACAACTGTCGGAAACTGTTACGCGAGCTTGAGGGTGTGTCGAAGCAGGCACGGCATGCCAGATTTCTCACGGTTGCCGCGATAGCTTTCCCAGGTGGCGACATTCATGTTACTCAGGGGAGTCTCGAAGGTGCCATCGCGGAGCACCCAATCGGAGACCGAGGGTTTGGATATGATCCGGTGTTTCTGGTCCCGGAATATGGAAAATCGCTCGCCCAGTTGACGATTGAGGAGAAGAATTGTATTAGTCATCGGGCCAAAGCATTTGCCCAGGTGCGAGCCTGGTTGAAACAACGGTCATGAAGCGTCAGTTGTGCTGAACGGGGCCTATGCTACTAAGGCACGAGAATGGCTGATCGAAAATGAGATCCCATACATGACAAGTCTGTCGGGGCGTAGCGCAGCCCGGTAGCGCGCCTGCTTTGGGAGCAGGATGTCGGAGGTTCAAATCCTCTCGCCCCGACCAAATTGCATCTCGTGCGTACCTCGTATTGTGCATCGGCTTATCGTAACTGTTGCACGCGGATGAACCCATCCTGTGTTTCCCTTCCTCATCTAACAACCCGCACGTTCTGTGGGAAATTGTTTCTTTGGTATGGGCAGCTTCTCTGGTCCCCCCCCCCCAAGCCACATCTACAGGCCCTCTAGTTTTGACGGTCTCTCTTTCAAGAATTGATGAATTCAATCGACGTACGTGAATTAGGAAGTGCAAGCTCGTCCTTCGACTCTGCTCAGGACGGTGAGCTTGTAGAACCGGCTCGTGTGGGGTTGTTTACGTACGTTTCTTGACCTCTCTGCTTCGTTCAAGGTCGAGCCTGAGTAGGTTCTACGGTCCTTGAGGTCCTGAGTTCTTTGACAAGTTCAGCACAGGCTAGTCGATGGGAGACGACTCGTCACGAACGATGTGGCGAGGGGCACTGTTCTAAGGCAAGGATGTGCTGAACGATTCATTGCGGAGACCTGCCGTTGTTATTGAAGGACGTACAACACCACAGCAATCAGGAACATCGCCAGTATCAGGCCGGTGATCTAGATGGTTACTCACAGTGCTAAGATCGTGAGATCATTCCTCATCTGTTTTATTCTTTTCTGATGACCGAGTCCCGTCATGCTATCTGATGTCATGTTTCCCCTCTGTGTGAAGAAGCCATACGTGTAAAGCCACTGAAGCGCCTTCCCGTTATTCACCGATGGCAGGGGCATCACGCCCAGGGCTGTTCACTGTTGGGAACAGTACGGCATCGGCAGAAGATTGTTGGAGCATGACTTGCGCCAAGATGTATTGCGGGAGAAGAGCGGCGATTCTAATGTGCTAGAGGTAGGGTGGCGCCATTGCGTTCGTGAGATTCTGGATCAGGAAAGATTCTGTCATGGATCTGAATTGATACAGATGTGAATGAGAGCGTAGAAGAGCGGACGAGTCATGGTAGCGACAAGCCGGCCTTCGATCAGCCTCTGGCGGTGCTGAGAGGTGGTGACGTGCTACAGCGGAGTATGGTGTTTTCTACCAGTGTGCTGTTACGTGCAGGCAGTGTATCTCCTGAAGCGCCGTTCGCTTCCCAGTCGCACAACAAAGGAGGAGAGAGCGGCTGCGCCGGACGGCCATTCTGAGCATCCAGGGGACTCTGGGGAGCGAATTCAAGACGGTCCGCTATGGTGTCTGCCAGCGACCGTGTTTCACTGCTGGCTAATCCGCCGAAAATGAAGAGGGTGGTTTTGCGGGGATCTGTTTCTGCCTGAGGAGTTTGGTCAAGTAGGTTCGCTGGAGTCCTAACTCTGTTGCCGCTTTGGTTTGATTCCAGCCATTTCTCCTGAGGGCATTTTCAATGAGTGTTTGGCTATAGGCGTCCATACTCTCGTGATAAGAGAAGAACACGATGTCGGAGGATGGTTGCTGATTCAACGAGGATGAAGCGTCCGTCTCGAGTGGTAGGGTCATTAAGGAGAGATGTTCCGGGCCGATTGTGTCACCAGGACAGAGGACGAGGGCACGGGTGAGGACGTTCTCGAGTTCACGTACGTTTCCAGGCCAGGAATACGTGTGCAACAGCTCCAAGGCCGAGTCGCTGAGCGTACAGCGCCGATTGAGTCCAAGTTTTCCAGGTTGTGTGAGGAAATGGTCGGCAAGCGCCGGTAGATCATCTAGACGATCGCGTAGAGGGGGTAAGTTGAGGGAAATCACCGCAAGACGGAAATACAAATCCTCTCGGAATGTGCCTTGGCGAATTGCCTGCTGGAGATTCTTGTTGGTTGCTGCGATGAACCTCACGTCAGCCCGCACTTCCTGCGTGCCTCCGACTCGGTAGAATCTTCGGTCGTTCAGCACTCGGAGGAGGTGGCTTTGCATGGTGAGTGGCATGTCTCCGATTTCGTCGAGAAACAAGGTGCCTCCCTCGGCGATTTCAATTTTCCCCGGTTCTCGTTTGATGGCTCCGGTGAAAGCACCCTTTTCGTGGCCGAATAGCTCATTTTCCAACAAGTTTTCAGGGAACGCCGCGCAATTCACTGCGACGAAGGGTTTGCTGGATCGCGGGCTCCACCGATGGATCGCCCGTGCGACGACCTCTTTCCCTGTGCCCGTTTCACCGAGTAATAGGACTGTGACGGGTGAAGAGGCCGCCTGCTTGGCGACAGCGAGCTGCGCAGCCATGTGAGCATTGTTGGTGATTGCCGGCTGGAACTGATTTTCAACCTCCTTCCGGAGAGTGGCGACATGGCGGTGAAGTGTCACGGTATCGAGTGCTTTGTTGATGACGACGGTTAAGTGGTCAGAGGTGAATGGCTTGGGGACGAAATCAAATGCACCCAACTGCATGGCTTGCACGGCGCGTTCAATCGTTCCGTACGCGGTCAGCATCACGATGAGTGGAGTCGTATAGGTTGCTGATATTGGATGGGCCTCCTCATCCGGAGAGTCGGTACGTACGGATGTTTGGCTGACATGTTTCAAGACGTCAAGCCCCGATAGTAATGGAAGCTCCAAATCCAACAAGACAAGGTCAGGCTGTTCCTCTTGGATCAATCGGAGCGCCTCCTGCCCATTCGTCGCCGTCACCGGTTCATGACCCATCCATGTGACGCGATTTTCCAGGCTAAGGAGGATATCGTGATCGTCATCGACAATGAGGATTTTCGCACGCATCAGTGGAGACTCCTTTCTAGAAAGACCTGTGCCCAGGCTGAGGACATTCAGCTGACACGGACTCATTTGGGTTCGATTTCGCCTGCTCCTGTGACTCGCATGCCGGAAGGGCAATGTAGAATTGAGACCCTGCCCCAGGCTGACTCTCGACCCAGATCCGGCCATGGTGCATCGTCACATAGGTCTTGGTGATCCAAAGTCCAAGTTGAGCACCTTGTGATGAGGGCATCGCCGACGGCACCTTGGAGAACTCTTCAAAGATATTCGGGAGGTGCCTCTCATCGATGCCGCAACCGGTATCAGCTACACACACCTGAACGACGCCTGGTGATGAGGCACAAGGTTCAACGCATACATGACCACCGGGCGGAGTAAACTTGATGGCGTTGCCGATCAGATTCACGAAGATTTGTTCCAGTTTGTCGCGATCCCCCAGAACCGGCGGTAGGGATCCGATGGGGACAACCACCAACGAGACATTCTTTTCAGAAGCCACCGTCTGCAAGCTGTCTACGGCTATCGTGGCGATGTGATGGAGACAGACGGTTTCCAAGCGCAAATCGACTCGTTTGGTGTCCAGACGTGACCAGTCGAGCAACTGGGCGATGATTCTGCTAAGTCGTGCCACATTGTGCTGAACCCGCGTGAGATAGGTTCGCTGGAGGTCAGTCAACGGACCGGTGACACCGTCCAGCATGTTCTCTGCAAAACTCCGAATTGCGGTCATGGGTGTCCGTAGCTCATGGGAAACGACAGACAGAAACTTCGATCGACGCCGATCATGCTCCTGAAGTTGGATATTGGCCTGAGAGAGTTCCTCGGTGCGCTGTCCAATGCGTTCTTCCAGATGCTGAGTCAGCTCGGCCAGGTTAGCGTAAGCCGTGGCATTGTCAATGGCTGCTGCGACATGGCCAGCGATAGTCAATAAGATGTGGAGATCTTCTTCATCACATTGATGAGTATCACGACCTCCTGCTAGAAAACCGAGAATCTTGGCTTGACTCTGAAGCGGTACGATGACAACCGATTTTGTGCCGGAACGCCGTAACAGATCAAGGAGCGGCGGATAGAAACGTGGAGCCATAGTTTCTATGTCCTGAATCAGGAATGGCTTGTGGTCAAAGAGGAGATCGGCGGTGATGCTTCCTTCATAGACAGGGATATGCACTTGACGCGCAGCGTTAGCAATTGCAGGGGAAGCTCCGAAGACTTGGGCAACGGAGCAGCAATTTGTCTCCGGGTGGTAGAGGAGAACCGCCATCTTTGAAAATCCGAGATTTTCCGAAAGGAGCTGGAGCACCGTCTCAATCAGCCGCTCCATATCCATGACACTGGTGCTTGCAATGGCGGTGCTGGCCTGATGGACGGCGGTCAATTGCCGGACTTGCTGTCGTATGGTGTCGATATTCCTGGTAATTGCCTGGTTACGGTCACGCAAGGATTGCGTCATCAAGTTGAATGCATGGGTGAGCTGTCCGACTTCATCATGGTGTGAGGAGACAGGCAAGCCTGTAGTGTCCTCACCTTCAGCAAGTTTACGAGTGGCTGCTGCAAGGCTGCGCAGCGGGGTCGTGATGCGGGAGGTCAGCAAATAGATGATGAGGATGCCGGTTGCAATGATGAAGATGGTCAGGATGAGGACGTTGCGCACAATGAGCGCCAATGCCGCCTTCGCTTGGCCATCCGTGATCCCAATACGGACAATGCCCACCACCGAGGATTGTGTGGCGGGTGATGGAGCCCTCCGTCTGTCCTCAAGCTCGATAGATGGTGAGGATAAGGGAGTGACATCTCGCAAGATCGGCATGGTGAAATCAAAGAGCGTTTCTTCCCGAATCAGGAAGGGGAGGAACCAGTCCGAGGATGTCTGTTGAGGAATCAATCTCTTCTGGTCTGACGACCACACGAAGCGCGTGATCAACGGAGTCGTCAACGGGATATCAGTCAACGATTCAGACAGTCTGTCGTCCGGGTAGATCGGTGAAGGCGAGGCACGCGATAAGTTGCGAGCGGGATCCTGCGAGCGTTTACTTTGTCTACTGAGTAGACGACCGTCAGATCCCGTGATGATGACATACACCACGTGGTCGATGGTCATCAGACTCTGGAGGAATTGATCGAGGGTGCTGCGGTCCTCTAAGACGATCCCAGCCACTCGGAAATGATCATTACGTATGGTAGCGGTGAGAAGAATGGTCCCCATTTCTTCTAAGCTTGTGGTCATCGCCTGGTGCCTGGTTTCAAGAAAATACCAGCTTAAAGTCGAGCAGGTGATGATGAGGATCAGGCTGAATAATAATACGAACTTAATGCGCAGGCCGAACGCGCGGCGTGGCCCTGGTGGAGAAGCTTCGGGCTGGTCCTGGTGAGAAGGGTACATGACGGGTCGCTCAATAGGTTTCGTCGATGAGAGGCTCAACCTCTTTTGGGATCGTGATGCCTAGGTAGCGAGCTGTTTTCTGATTCACGGTGATATGGATTCGCTGGACCGACACAGGTTTGAGCGTCATCATCGGTTCGCCGTTCAGAATGCGTTTTGCCAAACGACCGGTCTCGCGGCCGACTTCGCTGTAGTCCACCGACAAGCTGAGTAGGGCTCCCAGACGTGTAAACTCAGTAGAAAAAGCGATAACAGGAACTTGTTTGGCGACTGCGGATTCCAGGATAAAGCGGATAGATTCGTCCGTCAGCACTGTTGGGTCGGGAACGAGCCATAGGGCCTCGGATTCGGACAAGAGGGTGCGCAGCTGATGGGGGATGTCTTTTTCCTGTGTGACGGGAAACCCGCGGATCTGAAAGTCTTGGGCAGGTGCCCGCATCTCGGCCTCTTTCAGTTTTGGCAAGGTTTTCTCGGGGTCATAGAGCATGCCGATGCGATGCAGGGTCGGTAAGAACGAGCGCATAATCTTCAACTGGCGATCGGATGGAATTTCCAGCAACACACCCGTCATATTGCCGGCAGTGAGGTGATGTTTGAACGGGTCGAGAATCATCATGTAGAGAATCGGAATATGATCGATTTCAAGCTTGGCCGCCAAGGCGGCCTTCAATCCAACGGCCACGACTAGCGAGGACTCCGACGTACGGATTCGCTTTGCCAGCTGCTTGCCTCGCTCCAGGTCGCCAAGAAGATCGTACTCAGCAAATATGGCGGATCCTGGTGACGTGGCCTTGAACCCATCAATTGCATCGTTATACCCCTTGAGGTCAGATGACTTCAGAATGGTGATCTCGAGACCGGCAGCCTCAAGATCTGTCTGAGGTAGCCAGAGTAGAGCCGCAAACACGAGCGCCATCCGCAGTCCAAATCGGATAGGGAACGGGAGTTCTGTTCGGTGTAGGCCGGCCGTACGCGTCATGGTGGCGTGACCACGGTGGATCTTAGCGCGTGCGGTAGACAACGGATCAAGTAATTACCTGGACTCATGAAAACTGATCACGTTAAGTCCACTGCTCATGACAGTTCAGGGTGCTGCAGTCTGTCCGACGGATCATTCTCAACGTGGGGGAGCTCCTTCTGTTGAAGGCAATTGCTGGTTGTCTCATCGGCGTTGCCTGGTGCTGCAGCGGGGATTACCCCTTGTGTGGAAGTAGAGCAATCGTTATGCCGTCGGTTCAGGAGAAAATGATTGGCACTGAAGCACAGATATTCATGCAAATTTTTGATTGGTTGCCTGGATTGTGATGATGGGTAAGTCGCTACGTGGTGTATCATAATAGATTCATGCTGAATCCAAAAGGATTCAACTGGTGAAATCTACTGGATCTGTGGCCAGGGTTGCTCATCTTGCCTTTGTTTGAATAGAGCTGAGGTCCCAATCGGCTACGCCGTTGAGGCCGACTTGTCTCAAAAGCGCAGCACGGAGTCGTCGAAGTGCAGGGTCCGTTGGGTTCTTCTCGATCAGTGAGCATACACAGCCCATCGCATCATACCAGAGTCCGATTGTGGCATTCGTACGAA
Source organism: Candidatus Nitrospira nitrosa (assembly GCF_001458735.1). Taxonomy (NCBI): domain Bacteria; kingdom Pseudomonadati; phylum Nitrospirota; class Nitrospiria; order Nitrospirales; family Nitrospiraceae; genus Nitrospira; species Candidatus Nitrospira nitrosa. Next base: position 460,199 of record NZ_CZQA01000009.1, on the reverse strand, counting down.
CGCTATCCTGGTCACAGGTCATCTTGGGCGAGATGGTCACAATGCATTCGCTGAATTCACATCGTTCGATCATCCCCCCGGCGACGATATCCGAGGCGTGTGATGCGGAATCTGGGCTGGCCGACACAAACCAGCGGTATTGAACATTCGGTTCCAGTGTCAAGCCTAAGGTCTTGAGGTCGATGGTGTGCACACCGGCCGCCGGTGGCGTTGAAAGAGGGCCTTCGTAGATAGGGCGGACTTTTCTATCATCCGTAATAGTGAATTTCAACGGATAGGAGGTTGGTTTCGACAGAAACCAATTCAGAGTTGGGGTTTGTTTCACCGTCAGACCGATATGGTCTGGTACCAGCGCCACGATTTCTGCATCAGCCGTGTCCTTTCCGCGCAGCGCGCCACCCACTCGGGCGCGGGGGAGGACATTTTTCGGTGGGGCATAGATCGGCAGCTGCAGGTTTTCTTGTGGCCCTGTTATTGGCATTGGCGGATGGTCCGCAGCTGTCACTCCTGTGGCCGAGCTGATCAGGCTCAGGGACAGGCCAATTCCAACGAGCGTAGAGGGGCAGCGGAGTTTCATGACAGCTCCTTCCCAGCTTCAATCGATCGATAGTGCGCGTCGAGTGATTGCGCACAATCCTCAATTAGAGCCAGTTATTCATCAATAAAAACGGCGACCAATAAGCCGGATGGCCATAGATCCTGTCGTCCAAGAGTTTCTGTTGGGCACGCTGGAGCGCGACGGCTTTGGAGAGAGCGGGATCGCGCAGTTGTCGATAAAATTCAGAGATCAGGGTTGCTGAGGCCTCATCGTTGATGAACCACAGTGTGGCAAGTGCACTGCGAGCCCCGGCCTTCAGCGCCACGCCGGCCAACCCGAGCGCCGCACGGTCATCGCCGATACCGGTTTGGCAGGCACTAAGGGTCAACAATTCAAGCGGCTCTTGTCTGAACCGAAAGAGGCCGATTAGTTGATCGAGTGTCTGCATGGTCAGTTTCCCGTCAAAGGTCAAAAGATATGAATCGTTCACGTCGGTCGAGAACTTGCCGTGGGTCGCAATATGGAGACCTCCATACTTTCCTTCACGCAATTCCCGTTCCAGTCTGGATGTTTGAAAGGCGTTGTTCAGGAGTTGGTCGCTCTTGTAAAGCTGTTGAATGGACTCAACTTCGTTCGCCACATAGGGTAGAGCAGGGAAGCCTTGTACCGCAGTGGTAAGGCCGGCGGTGAGAAAGCGGAGTTTGTCTCGATTGAGTGGGCGTGGATCGGTTAATGTCAGACCAGGTGTCATCGCGAGTGCAAATTTGCTGACCAGGAATGAGGTTCCATCGTGCAGTGCCGCTAACGGAATCGTCCGCAGGGCGCTGTCCGGGACGATGACCAGCGTCGAGATGTTCAGTTGCGATAGGTCGGTCTCGAGGGGCCGGATCAGCCAGTCATAGAGCTGTTGAGCATGCGGCAGATATTCACGCGTGGTACGCTTTTCCACCAGTCGACGAAAGGCACGAATTTCTTGAGTCAATTGGTCTGCAGATACCGGGACCGAGATGCGTTTCAAGCCCGAGGGTAGGCTCATGAGCAATTCCAGGCGGGAATTGAACATGATCGGATAGACGACGGCCGTATCCGCTGATATGCGATCGAAGGTCGTCAATCGCGAACGAACGGCATCGACACACTCATCCTTGAAATAGTCCCGCAGCTCCGCGGTCTTGTAGGCTTCAATTGCGTCCCGAGCGGCGCGTAGGTCGACATCAACAGCGGTGATGTCGTCGGTCAACGAGGCACGTTGCAACAATAAGTCGGCCAGCTCAAAAAACAGAGGTTTCACGGTATCCTGCTCACCAACGACACCATCGGAAGAAGCCTGTGTCAGCTCCGCGCGAATCGGTTGGAGCGTCAGTGTCGCCTGCCGGTATGAGGCGATCGCCTGGTCAAGTTGTCCGATCGTCGCCAGCTGACGGCCAAGTTGCCATTGCCAGCGATAGAGTGACTCCGGCGCATCCACCGATTGCGCGGCGAATACCGCTCGCCTGGTGAGTTGTAGCGCTTCATCCAGACGAAATGAGGTTTCATACAGCTGCCCAAGGTACCCCAGGGCATAGGAGAGCGTCCGTTTGTCGCCCAGGCGCTCTGCGATGGTGGAGGATTCCTGGAGTGCGCCAGCCGTGCGCAACAAGAGCGCATCATGTTCTTTGGGGAGATGAGGCAGCAATCTCTGGTAGGTCACCGCGACTCCGATCAGGCCGAGGGCGGTTTGTCTGGATGGCGGCGTTACCTCTTGTAATTGTTCTAGTGCGGCGTCGAGGGTTAGGCGGCTATTGGTCGCCTGCTTCAGTCGCAACCATGCCCGCGCGGCGTTCGTGCGGGCGGTTGCCGCGAGGAGAGGAAGCCCGACGCTCTGTGCATGGGTCACGCTCTCCTGAAAGGTATCGAGAGCGTTCTGATCCTGCTGCTGGAGGACCAGGAGGATGCCGAGATCGTTCAATGTGGCCGCAAGGAGCGGCGAAGAATTCTGCTTGCGCCCGAGGGCTGCCGCTTGCAGGAGAAATTCGGATGCCTGAGGTAATTGCCGCATCGTTAAGTAGGTCCGTCCCAAGTGTCCGAGGATGGGGGCTTCCACAAGGGGGTCACCGCTCTTCTGTGCCAGCCCCAATGCAAGTTCCAGAGACTGAAGAGCCTGTTTGGATTGTCCTAATCCCAAGGAAGCCTGGGATGAGAGAATCAGGGCCTCGACCTGTGCCGGGGTATTGCCGGAACTTTTGTAGAGTTCTGCTGCCCGTTTCCAATGAGACAAGGCGGTACCAAAAGCGCCTCGTTCAAATTCCCGGGCGCCTTCTTTCATCGATGAGCCAGCAGGGGAGGACACCTCATGGGATTCTGATTGCGTCGCAGTGAGCAATGGAATCGCCATCAAGAACAAGCAACACATGGCATGTCGAATGGAAGGAAGAAACGATTGCATGGGTGTCAACATGGAGCCTCTTGTCAAAAGACTTGGACGACCGCCTGAAGGTGGATGCCATGATCCTGAAGGTTGCCGGCGGGATGCGGGACATGATTGAGCGGCACACCCCAATAGAGTTCAAACCGTGCCCGGTCTTTCGGTAACACCGTCCAGCGGAGCCCCAACCCCACACTGGCCAAAGTTTGCGGATCCTCGGTTTTTCCCTTGGCCTGCCAGGTCCGACCGACATCGACGAATTGCGCGAACTGCAAGAGAGGCTCACCACTGGCATACCGGAGCAACGGAAATCGAGATTCAATTGAAAAGTGAAAGCCATTGTCGCGAATCAGCGTATTTTCACGATAGCCGCGGACGCTGAATCGTCCGCCGAGAGGAATTTGTTCCAATGGAAAGAGCCGATCATTAGCCAGTTGCAGGTTGAGCTGTCCCAGGAGCTGCATGCCCCACCAGTCGTCGAATCGCCTGATCCCCTGGAGTTGTCCCAGCCAGGAAAAGAAGCGTCCGTCGGGTAGGGGAAGCCCACGGTCTGAGACACCGGAATTGGTAGTGGCATTCAACACGTCCAGGCCCACTGAGAAGCGGGAGCGAGCGGCGATCACCGACGTCGAGGTACGATGCACATATTCCTGCACAAAGCGGAGGGCACTCACGGCGCTGACTCCGGTGTCCGATGAGCCATTGATGAACGACGAGGGCAAGCCAGGTTCATCGAAGATCGACGTCACTTTGTTATAGAGCCGTTCGCCGGTAATGGCGACGGCCAGTTCATCGGTGAGGGTGCGATAAATTGGATGGCGGAGCGTGAATCCGATAATTTCCGATGTGGAGTTGAGGTTCAGTGTGCGGAACTGGCTCTCAACGACCACAAAGTCGTTCCGACGGTAGGACGCCGTGAAGGTTGTATCGTAGCGATTGATCGGAATCGTGTACGATACATCGATAACCGGGTGGACTCCTCGTGAACCGCCGTAGGTGATGCTTAACGGATCACCATGTCCGGTCACATTTTGATGGGCGACCGTCAGCAAGCCGCGCTCGGCTCCGACTGCGGGTGTCTGATAGTTGCTGAATTCCGCCCACATCTTCCAGGGACTTTGTTCCTTCACGTTGACGTGGAGAATGCTTTCGCCGCGTCGGTCGCCCGGACGGAGTTCTGCATTGATCCGTTCGATTCGGGGGTCTTGCTGGAGTAATTGCAGTCGTGTTTGAAGCGGTTCCATCTGGAGCGGCGGACCGGCTCCGAGTGCCAGGCGATCGCTGAGTGTTCTCGGTCTGAACCAGTTATTTCCTTCGATGTCGATCCGGGACAGGGCACCCTCAATGATCTGGATCTGAATCACGCCATCGACGACGTCTTGATCGGGAATGACGGCGCCGGAGGTGATATAGCCTTTGTTCACATAGAGGAGCGTGAGTGCCAGTCGCAGTCGTTCCAGGTCCTCAGTGCTGAGGACCTGGTTGTAGTAGGGTTTCGTGACGGTTTCAATCTCCGCATCTGAAAAGACGGTATTGCCTGTTACCTGGATGGATTTGACCAAAACTTGGATCTGGCCGAGTTGAGTCTGTGTCTCGCCGTCCGGCGGAGTAGTCGGCACTGATGGAAGGACCGGGCTCGGCGGAGGAATTGAGGGCGGGATGAATTTCTTCTTGAGTGGGCCGGAAGGCTCTCCCGATCGGAGTGTCGGATCGAAGACCGGAGGGAGTACTTGAGCCAATAGGGGTGTCGATGTTGTCAGGACCATCGTCAAGAGAATCCCTGACAGTAAGACGGAGATGTGATGACGACGTCGGTTGTGGCGCACCGAACCGACTGCGCTGATCCTCATGAGGGACAGCCCGTGGCCCCGGTCGCAAATGTTCGAACTAGGAATCCAGGCGGGGTCAGCCGTCGTAGTGAGAGTACTCGAGACTTGTTCGAGTGTGCGGCTATGACTAGTGAAGAATCAATATTCTGATTCCGTGCCATGAGTCGGGAGGCATGCGCTGTGTCCTCTCCGGTCCAATGCTCCATAGAAACCGGGCTGCTGAGCCATCCGATGGGTTCGCCTGGAAGCGCATCTCGTCCGGCAAGAAGAAATGTGCTCTGTTCTCCCCCGGCTAAGGCCACACAGCGATTTTGCAACAGGACTTGAGGTGGACTCGTCTTCGACACGAGCTGACCGACGGTCCCGCTCAGATTCGATGTGGGGGATTGAATCGTTACCCGTCCATTGAGCCCGAATGGTGTCGATGCATCGACGCGGCTTGATTGATCCGCGATGAAGACTGGTGTGGTGATTGAGATGTCTCCGCCCGTGCCGCGATTCGCCTGTGCGAGAATGTCGCTATTCTGAAGCAGGACAACCTTCGGGTCGATGGTGATGTTGCCTCCACTGCCCGCGCCTCCGAGCACGGAGGTGCTGATCTCGCTGTCCACGACTCGCACGCGGTCTATGGCTTGAATATTTATGTCCCCACCTTGGGCCTGGTTGGATTCTGTTGTGATTGAGCTCCTACTTGTGCCTGTCCCTATGACATCGAGTTGCTGGCCTGCATTGATTGAGATACTGCCTGCGTCGGCTGGTCCCGTGCTACGAGCGGTGATTGAAGCGCCGTTCTGAATGGTGACGGATTGACCAGCAGTGAGTGCAATGTTGCCACCGGATCCAGTACCGGAGGTCTCTCCTGAGATGCTGCCCTTGTTTTGTATTACTATTGAGTTAGAAGAGACTGACAGGTTGCCGCCGGTACCCGCATTGGTGGTTTTTGTAAAAACGCCGCTGTTACTGCCATCGATCAAGAATGAACTTGCGGGACCCTGCAAGCCTTGAACCGTGACGGTTCCTGCGTTGCCTGAACCAGTTGAAGAGGCTGTAATAGTTGAACCTCCACTGATGCTGATGTCATTCGTCTTCACTAATATGTTGCCGGCATTGCCTGGACCACTGGTGCTGGCTGTGATTAAGGCGTTGTTAGTCAGTGTCACATGATCTGTCGCGGTTACGGTGATGGAGCCGCCAGATGCTTTCGAACTGATGCCGGTTGTTTCTGCCGATATTTTGCCCTCATTCTGGAGGGTGACTGAGGCACCTTTCATGACAATATCACCTGCGGTGCCGGTCCCTTCAGTACTGGTAAAGATGCCGCTTCCCGATCCATTGATAGTTATCAAAGTACCTGGATTTCGGTAACCCTCGACATTGACAACTCCACCATGGCCTGATGGAATTTCTCTCTTGGAACCGACAAAGCTCTTGCTCGAAAGTATTCCGCCGTCCATAAGTTGTAGATTGTCTGTAAAGACACGCAAGTGACCTCCATTGCCGGTACTGATGGTATCAGTGTAGAGACCGCTGTGGACTTTGCTGGAACTGTCTTTACCAGCAATAAAAACGGCTGGAGATTTGATGATTAAGTCTGCTGCGGTGGCAGATGTAAATGCTTCTGTGTTGATGAAAGAACCACTAGCAAGGCTGAGTTGACCATCCAAGGCGATTGAAATATTCCCAGGGGCCTGTGTGCTTGTTCCGGTATTATCACCCCCAATTTTAGATCCCTCTCGAAGGTGCAGATTATATGCTTGGATCTGAATATCTCCAAGTGTGCCAGTACCACTCGCTCGACTCGCTATGCTGGAGTTAGTAAGACTAATATCTCCATGCGGTGCATGAAATGTGATGTTGCCCGTATCCCCACTACCATTAACATCCTGGAATACAGTGGATTTGGTAAGAGTTATATTTCCTTGATTGCTACTAATTGTAACGTTGCCAGCACGCCCGGATGAGTGTGATGAGAAGGAACCTACGTTTTCACTAGAGTCTATATTGATATCTCCTTGTGCATTTATAGTAATATGACCGGCGTGATCCCTTGTTAACGTTTCCGTTAAGACTTGACCGTTGTTCGTGATCTGTAGGGAAGTGGCATCAAGTGAGATATTGCCGGTATGTGTGAAGAGCATCGAATCATCAATGACCAGACGACCTCCTCGAATGTGAATTGTGCCGTCACGGCCGCTGGTATCGATTATTGACTGTTTCAAGATTGTCACTGTTCCTAGTGCCTCAAAAGACTGCTTGGCGATATTTACAGCAGGGGTAAGTGTTCTGGCCAAAATCTCACCAGGAGAAGCCACGCTAGCTATATACACTTGCTTCCCCGGTGCTGAGGGAAGGAGAGGATCTAGAGCAGGATTGTTTGGAAGCTTGCCGGACTCAATGGTCATATCTCCCCCAATAAGGGAAATTGCTTGGCCAGCCTGAACGGTCAACGTACTTCCTTGAACTGCGATGGCTGCTGGATTGGCAGTTAGAAATCCGAAGGCCACGACTGGGGCACTCGTCAAAATATGTGAGGTTGTTGAGTTTGCATGGAAGATTCCAGCATTCGACCCATCGGCTTCTGCGAGTCGCATGTAGTTCGCAGTTGTAAAGGCTACGGAGCCCCCTACATTTAAAACAGCATTAGGCCCAAAGACAATTCCGGCTGGATTCATCAAAAAGAGAGTTGCTTTCGGATAACTCATAGTATCGATGGTGCCAAAGATATTTGAAGGACTTCCACCAGTGACCTGACTCAGAATGTTGTTGGTGGGAAGTGCTGGCGTCGTGTTCAGAAACAGCGCCGTATCGCCATGCCCCACGCTAAATTGTTTAAAGCTATGGAAGAGATTTGTCCCGCCACCTTGATCAGATCTTGTTCCTCCAGTGATTTGAATTGTATGGGTATTCTGTGGAGTGGCCACGGTGCCGAGATTTCCTTCACCCGTGGTCGGTGTTATGGCCGTGGTTATTTGAGCGAGAGTGAATGGTGCTTCGGCGAGTGGTCCTAGAAATCCTAAGATGAGTATCACGACAAGATTTCTTGTCCTAGTAGCAGTCTGAAGAGTAATGTAACCCATCGGACAATTCAGATCCTTGGCGACCATTAGTTACATACGCAGTTCTTGGGACGACTCATGCAGCTGCCGTCCGGGTTCTTGTCACAGCTCTGCGACCGAGAGGGGCCCGTGGGTGGAGAATTGGTTTCTCTCTCCGGCCCGCACGTAGCATCGACTTTCACCTCTATTAAGGGTTTACATGCAGGTAGGATCATGAGACACACCAACGATAGTGCCAATCCAGAACCGATCTGAAACCATCTACGCTCTCTTTTCATGTCCCGTCTCCTTGGTATGTGTGCCAACAAGTTGCTCCTACTGCAACAAGGTCTTAGCGTGGACTACCGTCCACACTTTTAGCCTCAGGGATAAGACTCAAAAAAACTTCTCTGGTAGACAACGGTTTTCCTGCCGTGAACAGGTGGTCAGAAACTAGCGGAACTAATTTCAGGTCGGCATTGTCTTCATAGCCTAGAAAGTTACGATTGAGTGCTGGAATCGAGACAAGCCGAAAGCCTTTCAGTCTGGAGATTTTGTCGTCTAGCCGCTTTCGTTCGGTTGTGAGTCGAGCTATAAGTTTAGGAAGTCCCCACCGGGTAGGGCGCCAACGTGTTTCCTGGTCTGCCGTCTGCTCAATCCCTCTCGGTTGATTGATGGTAGATCGCACGGTAATTGAGGATCTCACCTCATTTTGGACTTCGATTGGAAAAAGTAGTTGGGGAGTTCTGACTAATAATTTTTTGGCGTCTTTGTTCGGAGTAAAGTTCTGTATGTCTTCCAGGCGCACCTCATAAATTGGGAATGCGTCTTGGCGCAGTTTGGCACCTGCTGTTCCTGTTGTGAATCCGAGTTCTTGTGCGTGCTTCTCTCGTTCTTGATCAAAGTCTGGGATCGTCTTTGGTTCTAGGCGTTTCAAAAGGCTCTTTAGGCCGTTAGCTGCAGCATCCTCTGGTGCTAACGGATACACGGACTGATCGTGCTGAGGGTTTTCTTGTGCTGCCGTCTCCGGAGTTTTATTGACTATTGGAAGAGCTTGGGATGGATGCATCACCGAAATGCAAACTATGAAGCAAAGAAAGTGGTGCGTTTTCATGGACGATCCTCAGGTTTTGGCGTGATCTGCACATAATGTCGGTTGTGAGAAAATCCGTAGAAGCCATCCGATTCATATGCTGAATCACCCCCAAACTCCTCAAGGGAGAGATCCTGAAAATCATCTGTGAATGGGTCATAGGTTGTGACAACCTTCGTGGCATCCTTCTCGTCTTCGCCATAGCCTGTGACAACAAGAGTGTGTGAGCCTCCTCCAATCCAATCGATAACAGAAATAAATGGGCCGGTGGAACAAATTTCCCCGACTACCGCATCCCAGTCGTCCAGCGTGCCACCAACCGTCTTGTAATCAAAATGATAGGAGCGGAAGACCCAGTGGGGCCAGCCGCCTTGAACGCACTGGTCGGGGATGTTACCAGCGCAGCATTTGGATTTGTCTTGTAATAGGGCAAGAGTTTTTGTAACGATGTTGCATTGGAGGTCTGTTTCCTTGCTCTGCTCCTTGTTATGAAAGGCCATTACCAGCCTGGTTGAAGCAGCCCAGCACCAGGCCTCTGTTTCTTGTTTTTCTCTATCCGTCAATCGATAACGACTGGGTGGACATTTATTGCCTGAGAGACGCTTCTTATGGATCTCTTTGAGGTCAGCTAAGGAAATCCAGGAGCTATCTGGGGATGGCTTTTGGGTGGAGGTATTCGGGGATGTTACAGAGACCTCAACTCGTACACATGCAAAAGTAAATGCAAGACACAAAGCAATGCATAGTCCAAGGATTCCAGGTATATTCATCTTCATACTTGAACAACCTCTGCAGAATTTCTGATTTCGTTTGTAAGTGGTGATTCTCTCCTTCATCACCTGATTGAATACTGCTATCGCATTCCTCCTGTCGCATCGCGCGACGCTAAATCATGCTTAGATCTAAATGGTTATATTGACCCTGTAGTATAGATTCATTCGGTTCAAGTCAAGGCATAATATTTTCACTATCCGTTCTTGTTCATAAGATTGAGAGAGCCTTTGATGCTGTGCGTCTCCGTCGCTGAGGAGGTTTTTTGAATTATCCTTGCGGGCTGTGTCGAGCATGGTGCATTTCAGCAATCGATCCATCGTACCTTTCGTTCCTCGCTCATCCGCTCCTATGACCAAATGGCTCTAGCAAAGTGCAGGCCACCGTCTAGGACCGGCGTGATTGTCTACACGTAATGAATGAAATACGTAGATTCCATGGGTAGTTACAGTTCTGTGAGTCGGAGACCATTACGGTGTCAGGGATGAGAGAACAAGATCGAGGTGAATCGAAATGGATTCACTCGCCCTGTATCCAAAAAGATTCATGTTGCTCAACGATGAAGGATGCCGGAATCAGGGATTTTCGACTTCATGATTTGGGCCACTGCGCGGCAAAGAACCTTCGACTGCCAGGGTGGATACTGCCACCGCGATAAAGATCGTCGGCCATAAATCAGAGAAGATGTGGAAGCGGTACAATTCAATTGCCGAGCGAGACTTGACTCAAGCAGCCAAAAAGGTTCACAAATACCTCCAAGAGAACACGCCGGGAACACTAGCCGAGGGTTCCGGAACATGCCAAGCTGCAACTCGTTGAAAAATAAAGTGCGCCCGTAGCTCAGTCGGATAGAGCATCAGCCTTCTAAGCGGTTCAGAGCCCTCCCCCTATCTCCTTGTGGAAAATGTGGAATAGTGCTCCAGGAGCGGAGTTTGGCTATTGTTCTGGTTCAGTTTGGCTCAGTCCAATTGAGGGCAATTTAGGCTAATTTTGCTGTGGCATTAACACTCTAATAACACGTAGGGTTTCTATTTAGATCCTCGACGTTTCCTTTACGATCGGCGGAAGCGCTCAGTTCGCCGTTCCCTGGCCCAGGGGCTCTTTCGCCTGCCTGGTCAGCTCGTGTGCCCCATGGGTAGTCACTCACCACCCCCTTCCTCTTCGAGTTCCGAATGTCCAGCAAAGAGTTTGCTTTGCATGCTTGACCATCCAAGCTATAGGAATTGCATTGCAGGCGTCGTCTGGCGAGGGGATTCGGCAGCCACATATCTTAGGCACCGCGTCGGGAGACGCCGTGCCAGGTGAAGTCGGGCACCGTCGTGTCGCTCAATGCGACCCGACCGTGCCAAGAGAGAACAGCCGTCGCCCATCAAAGGGGTGTAGCACGCCTGTGGCAACCGTGCCACCGCGGACGATGTCACGCTTGCAGCCGTGCGTTGCCACAAACTGGGAGATTCTGTTGCGCCCCGATGTAGGTGAGGGGCGCGACAATATGTTGAAAAGGAGTTGGTGCGCCTATCCGACGTTTGAGTCCCTTCATGGTCGGCTCGGCTCTTTGAGGGGATCGAGGACCGGAGTGAGGGACTCCATTACAGGGACGAAGAACGGCGAGCGACGTGTCGGTTACAACTCCGTGCCACGTAAGAAAGATGGCGGTGTTGTATACTGACGGCGACGTCCTTGTGAGAAGTGATGAATGACCAATTTTCGTCCCTTTGATCTTTTTCGAAAATGAGTTCGCCCATCTACCTTTGCGCAGTGGAGGGGATACGTGCCAAGATTGAAAAGATGATGCGTGGCAACAAATAGGCGCATACCAGTGTACTTCCCCGGTGGGCTGAGTTCACATGATCACATGACTCTTCGCAGGGTGAAGAGGGCTTGTCAGGGAGCGGTATCCTGTATGTAGGCAGACTGGTTGGATGAGAAATGAATAGAAATCATTCCGAATGACGAAGGAGGGTTCGTATGATTCGTATTCTTTGCGCGCTACCCTTTGCCCTTCTGGCGTGTGGCATGATCGCTGGCTGTGCCGATGATTCTTTGTCGGCTCGGCAACGACCCGCGCCTGGCTATGACAACGTGAATATGGGATCGTCGCAGCCGGGCCAACAGCATCGTTACGACGAACCTCCGCCGGCTTCTCAACGTGATCCTTATAGCCGGAGCCAGCCTGGATACTATTAGCAGGACGTCCTGCCCCCTGGGATTGTGATGCGCTGAATTGTTAGTCTTGTGAAGCAACGAGAGGAGGGGAGCGCTTTTGGTCTTAGGAATGAGAGGGAACGTTCGGTTCTTTCACAGGAGTGAGATCACTTTCGCAAGACAACGCCTCATAATCACGGCAGCGCCAGCATCAAGTGTCCAATGCGAGCAGAGGCTGGTCGAACTTTGATTTCAATATCGTAGCCGAGCCGATTCAGGCACTCCATCAGTTTGCGTTCGGATACATTGGAGAAATCCCCGCGCATCATGCTGGAGACCTTCGGTTGTGTGAGCCCCATTCGTGTGGCCGCGGCTTGCTGGGTCAGCCCTTGTTGGCGAATGGCTCTCCGGATCTCGATTACCAGTCCGGTCTTGATCTGAAGCGTCTCGGCATCTGGCAGATCCAAATCTGCGAAGACATTGCCAGACCCACGAGAGACTTCGATCCCTTCAATGACTCGTTTTTTCATGTCGTCGCTCCTTGGCCAGCGCCTCAGCCACTTTCAGCCTGGCACGTATGATGGCGAGATCCTCTTTCGGCGTGGCGATGCCATGCTTACTCTTTTTTTGAAAACAATGCAGGACGAAGACCGCCTCCTTGAACTTCACGGTATACACCGCTCGATAGGTGCCGCTCCTGTCGTCTTCGACCACTTCAAGTACACCGGCGCTGCCGAAACCCGTGAGCACCTTCGCATCATCATGTTGATCGCCAGCCTGAGCCAGCGACAACGCGTACCCGAAGAATCGCCGAACGGCAACTGGTAACGCCATCAAATCTTTATAGCTACTGCCAATCCATTCGAGTGGCCGTTCCTGACGCGCCATGGAGTAATTATACCTGAACAGGTATAATTGTCAAACACTCGTCCGTGATGCATTGGCAGTCGTCATCGACTCTGGCTTGGGCTGTCGGGTGATGATGATCTCACCCCAGTTGCTACATGGACAGCCTATCTCACCATCTCTCGCCGCCATTCACAGGATGTTCACCAGTGGCCTCGCAGGCCGTTCCGTCTTCCACCACGTTCAGCGACTCCTGTGACATATGCATAGTCGCCTGCTGGCTGATAACCGCCACAAGCTCAAGATCATCTCGAAGCCGATTCGTTGACTCTCTTCCACCGTGGCGAATGGGCTTGGTTGCTTCGGCCTATCTGAACAGGACCTTCTCGCCTCGTCCGTTGAATCTGCTCTGTCATGCCGTGCTGTTGATGAGCGGGGACCTGCTTATGGTTTCCGGTTCGGTGCCTGTGCGCATCCGGTCGCCGTCCTGGCTTTCCACCAGTGGGCTGCGTCGATCACGCCCGCGCGCCGCCTCTGAGGGCGCCCTTTTCCGCGGGCATTCCTCCGCTTCGCGCCCACCGGCCCACCAGGTGGCGGCGGCCTCTCTGTCTCCTTTGTCGTCGCTGTGTGGCCTCCACTGCCTCGTGAGAGGCCAACACATCAACTCTAACCAAAGGAGACAACACTATGGCACCTCAAGACAAGAAACCCCAGCCGGTCACCACGCTGCGATGCAGCCGCATCAAGGCGAGCATCTGGAAGAACGAGGGCATGAACGGTCCGTTCTACAACGTGACTGTGGCCCGCTCGTACAAGGGCCAGGATGGAGTCTGGAAGAATTCCGACTCCTTCGGAGTCACAGACCTTGATGCGCTGATCGTCGTCGCCCAACAGGCGACACGCTGGATCACTGAGCGGTCGGAACACTGACCGTCACGGGAAGCCTCCGGCCTTCGGGTCGGGGGCTTCCTTCACGTCAAGAAAGGAATTGGATCATGAAACTGTATCAAGCCTTTGCCACGGACTTGAATCACTTGCTCAACGGTGCACGCGCGGTACGGATCACTGTGCCTGGCTATTTGCCGCTGTCTGTCGAGGATATTGGAACCACTGGAGGCGGATACCGGCTGGTGTCCTTATGTCATTACGGCGAACAGAACGGCGACCTCATGCGAGATCCCGACATCGTATTTCTGTTTCACAATGTACCCGATGGCGCAGCAGCCGAACCGGTATCCTTCAGGAACGACTACCTGGGGCTTTCGCAAGAAGTGTATCTGTATGACGAGACGGGCAGGCGTACCCACGTCGTGTCCTCACTGAAGCAGGACTTGAAGGAGTTTGCCCGGGCCTGGTTCGTCACGCTCCGAGAGCAGGGCTTCTTTGCCTCGACCGCAGTGCGAGAGATCCTGTCTCCGTAATCTCGTCGATCCGTTCAGGGGGCATGATGTGATCACATCATGCCCCCGTCAAAAAGAAAATGCTGACAGAACATGGAACGGTTGAGGCTTACTGCTTCACGCCGAGAAAGAGAAAGCTGGTGGTCCGGGTATGGTTGAGGGCGGCAATGTACAGCCGTTGTGTCGCGACATCGGAGAAGGCGACCCCAGTGAGCGTCTCGGTTCCCTGACGACAAGTGTCACCTCCGAATGTCACCGAGGTATGAAAGACGTTTCCCTTTCCCCAAGGAGACAAGGTCCCAGCAACGGTGCATCCATCTGACAAATGAATGGACAGCGTCCCGGCTGACTCCACGGTCACCGTGACCTGGTGGTTGTCGGTACGCAGCCCCACATAGGTCCCGGTCACCAGAGTCAGGTTTGGTGCCGACACAGAGTTCCCGTCGTATCTACTCGTGAAGCTCTCTGTGTCGCCAGTGATGTACGCGATAGTCCCGTCAAAGCTCTTACTCGGCACATAGCTGCCACGCATCGTCGCTGCGCGAAAGCCCGTGCCTTCCAGATTGAAATCTCTGGTGTTCGAGGAACCGAAGGAGCCGGAGTGCGACGTGCCAGTTCCCTGAATCAGTCCAGCCAGTACGGTGGGATTCTCTCTTGCCGTATAGAACAGCCAATAGGAGCCGTCCTCCAGGACCAGGCCAGCGATGGCGCGGCCGGTAGAAGTCGAGTCCGTCCAGCGACCTTCAGCCGAGGTGGCCGTGGGTTGGGGCAGAGAAGACACGTCGCTCTCGCCATACCCGCCACCACAGACGGCGGGAGCGAAGCCACTATTAAAGCAATTGGCCAAACTGCCACAGGCCACGAGCCCACTCATCAGGCCGAGGGCCAGCAGGCACCGAAGAATGTGTGTCCCGGTCATGTGCATGGTTATCCCCGCAACAACGCATGAGAGGTTCCCTGTCACAGGATAACAGGAAGAGATCCCCCCTCAAATCGGGCCTCCCGAATGGCTGAAAACCGGACCAGCCGACTCCTCATGCCAGCCTGTTCCGGTTGCCGAAGGCGCCACTGATCGGCCGATCTGCGGCCCATTTCTGGCGTCCTGAGCCAGCCCGAACGGTTGACCTGTGGTTTGTCGGCAGAGGTTAATGTAAGACCAATTTTAAGAGGTTGCAGGATATGGCTCTACGCCCTTATTGTATTACATACACAGTTGGTTTACACTGCCCGCGCGTAGAAGTCTGGTCTTTTTCCTGGTCCTGACTTCGCGCAGACTCATGGCGAGATCACGCACCACGACCATCAGTGCCGATCTGGGCGACCTGAAAGCCCCCTGGCTTGCCTGGTGTCAGGCCCATCAGGTTACGCCGAGCGTGGCCCTGCGCCAGATTCTGGGGCGTGCAATCGGCGGCCCCTCTGCCCAGTCAGTCACGCCTCGCAGGGTGCTCAAGAATCGGAGGGAGAAAGCGGCCCAGCGGATGAAGCTCCACCTGACGGCCTCGGAGCTGACCGGGCTCAACGCCCTGGCTGCCCAGGAAGGCTATCGACCGACGCAATGGGTCGTGGCCATGATCCGCACCAAATTAACCGGGCAACCGCATGTCGGACAGCCGGAGTTGGAACGACTGACCCGCTCGAACCAACAACTCCTCGCTCTGGGAAGGAACCTCAACCAGATTGCGAAAGTCTTGAATACGTCCCCTGAGAACCGGACCGCATTCCGGGTGGAGGTCATCACCGAACTCTCTCGTATAATCCGCGCCCATACTGACAAGGTCTCGGATGTCTTGCGCAGCACGGTGGAGCGCTGGCACCTCCAATGATCTCACCCCGCGTCAGCATGGATGCGCGATTGGACGAGTGGGGGAGTCGGCTATTCAACGTCTCACGAGACACCTCCCCAAGGCCGCGTCGCAGCAAGCGCACGCCGCTTGGATCCCCCAAGCCTGTAAGTTTCAGCGGACGGCTCAGTTCACCACAGGCTCGGACCACCTATGTGCGGCAGACACTGCAGGCGATGGTTCGCCGTGCGCCGCAAGTCATCGTCAAACTCGTCAGGGCGCCGAAGGGGATGAAGGGCATCTCGAACAACCTCACGTACATTTCTCGTGATGGGCTTCTGGAAATCGAGGATCAAGATGGCCAGGTGATCAAAGGGAAAGAGGCGGTGGCGGATCTGCAGACCGAATGGCGGGATGGCGGCATGCCGATTGCGGCGGATTCCACGATGCGCGATGCTTTTCATCTCGTCCTCTCCATGCCGACCAGGACCGATCCGCTCTCGGTCCAACGAGCGGCTCGGGACTTCGCCGAGCGGGAGTTCTCGGGTTTTCAGTACGCCATGGTGCTGCACACGTATGAGACCGATCCGGACCCACACCCCTCTCCGCATCCACATGTGCATCTCACGGTGAAGGCCGCCGGTCTCGATGGCATCCGTTTGAATCCGAGAAAGGCTGATTTGCAACGTTGGAGGGAGGGATTTGCGGAGGCCTTACGAGAGCATGGGATTGAAGCTACGGCGACCAGTCGCCTCCACCGTACCAACCAGGAACGTTCGACGGTACGGCATCTACATGAACCGAGCAAAAAAGGGGAGACGCTGGAGCGGCTGAAGCGCACAACGCGCCGACAAGGGCGAGCCCAGGAAGTTATGCGGAATTATGAGCAGGTGATGCGGGCGTTAGCCGGGTCAAATCGTGGTGAGGATCGGCAATTGGCCGAAGACCTGGTCCATTACTTGAGCGAGCGGTCGCGGGAGGTCCCGAAAACTCGTTCGCCGGAGCGAGACCGTTCTTCTTAAGGTACTGAACCATCCGTTTCTTGATCCTTAATTGATTGTTGCATCTGGTGTGTCACAGACCTGAGATCTTGGGAGTCTGCAGGCTGAGCTGTTGTGTTGTGCCAGGCGCAAGGATAGTGAGGTTAGCCTTAGGCGCCATTTACCGAATGGAATCATTTTGGGCCAGGTATGCAATGTGAATATTGTGGACCGAGATGCGAGGGTGTGGTCTTCTAGAAAGATAGAAATATCGGTCGCCTCGATGATTTTTCAGAAAGAAACGGGTAAGCTTCCGCCGGCACCAAGCGCCCTCTCTGCGCCCTATAGGACAACGCGGATTTTAAATGAGTGCTGACTTCTTCTTTAAACCCATTCTTAATTCGCCATATGCATATCCTTCTCGCCACTGGGAACCTGATGAGCAGGGGCAGCCGACCCAGAAAATATTCAAAACTCGTCGTCCTGCCGAATTCATCACGCCGATTCAAAAGCCCAAGAAACGAAAATCATCAGAGAATCAGTCCTCGATAGTTTTTGATGAAGGATACGGGATCCTCCACACAGGAGGCAGTACGACGTCACCGCCATCATCAACGGCCTACCGGTGGTCAGATTGAGCTGAGTAGCTTTGGTGTTAAGCCTGGCCGGACGGTCGAGTAGATCGTTGACTACAAAACGCTCCCGGCAACTGACAAACAATTGGATTAAAAATGGATTCCAAGACGGATACAACGCTGAGCGACATCCTTAAACGGTTCCGCGATGACGCTCTAAACAATCGCGACCTCGGCGACCGTTTTGAGCGGATGATGCAGCAGTTCTTCCGCATCGACCCTGTCTATGCCGGGCTGTTTTCCGAAGTGTGGATGTGGAACGAATGGCCGCTCAAGGGACAGGTTGGCGACGTTGGAATTGACCTCGTGGCGCAGCAGCGCGCCACCGGCGAATACTTCGCCATCCAGTGCAAGTTCTACCTGCCAGAGCACATACTCAGTAAGGGCGACATCGATTCGTTCTTCACCGCGCTGGGCAAGCCGCAGTTCTCGAAGGGCATCATCGTCAGCACCACCGACAACTGGGGCAAGAATGCCCTGGACGCGCTGAATCAGACCAAACACATAGCTCGGGTGAGTCTTCACGACCTTGAACAAAGTCCGGTCGACTGGAGTAAGTTCGACACCCGCAAGCCCGGCCATTTGAAGCGGACGAAAAAGAACGACATCCGCCCGCACCAGAGCGCCGCGCTCAAGGACGTGCTGGAGGGTCTGAAAAGCGCCGATCGCGGCAAGCTCATCATGGCCTGCGGCACCGGCAAGACGTTCACCGCCCTCAAGATCGCAGAGACGCTGGCGCCCCAACTCGCTGGCAAAAGTAAGCCGGGGCATGTCCTATTCCTTGTACCGTCGCTCTCGTTGATGTCGCAAACGCTTCGCGAGTGGACGGCGCAGGCAGCGCTCCCCCTTCAGAGCTTGGCCGTCTGCTCGGATGTGAGCATCGGGAAGCGCCGAGAAAAGAACGGCGATGACACCGCTGCGATCACGATCTACGACCTTCCTTACCCTGCTACCACAAGTGACAAGCAATTGCTCGCCCAATACAGCGCCCTGGCGAATACCGCGAAGAAGTCCACTGGTGAGGGTCGCCTCGTCGTCGTGTTCTCAACCTATCAATCTATTGAGGCGGTCAGCAAGGCGCAGAAGATGGGGCTGCCCGAATTCGATTTGATAATCTGCGACGAAGCCCATCGCACCACCGGCGTCACGCTTTCAGGCGAAGACGAATCGTCATTCGTCAAGGTCCACGATACGAAGTTCCTCAAAGGGAAGAAGCGGCTCTACATGACCGCTACGCCACGCATTTACGGCGACGACGCCAAGAGCAAGGCAAAGGAAGTCTCCGCTGAAATCGCGTCGATGGATAACGTCGCCCAGTTCGGTCACGAACTTCATCGCCTCGGCTTTGGCGAAGCCGTGGGCAAGTCGCTACTCTCCGATTACAAGGTGCTTGTTCTCGCGGTGGACGAGAAGTATGTCAGCAAAACCTTCCAAAAGCAGATCGCCAGCAAAGACACAGAGTTGAATTTGGAGGACGCCACAAAAATCACCGGCTGCTGGAATGGGTTAGAGAAGCGCTTTGAAGCGGCCAAGTCCAACGTCGATCTTCAGGGCGACGTAAACCCGATGCGCCGGGCGGTCGCATTCTCGCGATCGATCAAGGATTCCAAAAAATTCGTCGAGCAGTTTGGACAGATCGTCGCTGCATACAAAGCGGATCATCCGGACACCCAGCTTCTGGAGATCGAAGCCGATCACGTCGATGGCACATTTGATGCATTGCGTCGCAGCGCTCTATTGGAGTGGCTCAAAGCCGAATCGCCTGCCAACACCTGCCGCATTCTCTCCAACGCGCGATGTCTGTCGGAGGGTGTCGACGTGCCCGCGTTGGATTCCGTGCTGTTCCTCAATCCGCGCAACAGCGTTATCGACGTGGTGCAATCCGTGGGCCGCGTGATGCGCCGGGCCGAGGGCAAGCGCTACGGCTACATCATCCTGCCTATCGGCATTCCCGCCGACAAAACGCCCGAAGAAGCCCTGAAGGACAACGAAAAATATAGAGTTGTCTGGCAGGTGCTGCAGGCCCTGCGTGCCCACGATGACCGCTTCAACGCCACTATCAACCAACTGGAACTGAACAAGAAGCGCCCCGACAACATTCAGGTCATCGGCGTGGGCGGGGAGCCAGGCGACAACGATGGTGCAAGGACCGACGGCGATTCCGAGCCCAGGGTGCGCGAGATTCAAGGCGTTCTATCTTTCCCCGATCTCGACGAATGGAAAGATGCCATCTATGCCAAGATGGTGATGAAGGTCGGCGAGCGCGCTTACTGGGAAACCTGGGCGCGCGACATCGCCAAGATTGCCGAGACGCATATCACACGGATCAAAGCCATCCTCACTGACCCCGCTTCTAAGCCGTCGAAGGCGTTCTATAAGTTCCTCAATGGTTTGCAAGTAAACCTCAATCCTGCCGTCACAAAGGAAGACGCGATCGAGATGCTCGCGCAGCACCTCATCACCAAGCCGGTGTTCGACGCACTCTTCGCCAACTACGTTTTTACAGACCAGAACCCTGTCAGCCAGTCGATGCAGAGGATGCTCGACATCCTGCACGAGCACGCACTGGAAAAGGAGACAACCAACCTCGAAAGATTCTACGCCTCTGTCCGTGACCGAGCCAAGGGGTTAGACAACGCCGAAGCCCGCCAGAAGGTCGTCATCGAGCTCTACGATGAGTTCTTTCGCACTGCTTTTCCTAGAATGGCCGAGCGGCTCGGCATCGTCTACACACCCACCGAGGTCGTCGACTTCATCATCCACAGTGTACAAGACGTGCTGCGGGATGAGTTCGCCAGCGGCCTGGCCGAAAAAGACGTTCACATCATCGACCCCTTCACCGGCACTGGCACATTTTTAGTGCGCCTGCTCCAGTCTGGCCTCATCCCTCCCGACAAATTGCTACACAAGTACCAGCACGAGCTACACGCCAATGAGATCGTCCTGCTGGCATACTACATCGCCGCCATAAACATCGAAGAGACCTTTCACGGCCTTCGTGAAGGAAATGGCAAGAAAGAATACATCCCCTTTGACGGCATCTGTCTGACCGACACCTTCCAGCTCTACGAATCCGGCCAGATGGAGATTGAAGGCACCTTCCCCGAAAACAACAAACGTGTAAAACGGCAAAAGGAAAGCCCGATCCGCGTCGTCATCGCCAATCCACCCTATTCGGCCAACCAGGGCGATGCGAACAACAACAATCAAAACCTCAAATACGCCGCGCTCGACGCCCGCATCGGCGACACCTACGCCGCGCGATCAACGGCGACGAATAAGAACAGCATCTATGACAGCTACATCCGCGCAATCCGCTGGGCTAGCGATCGGATCAAGGACCGCGGCGTCGTGGGCTTTGTCACCAACGGCTATTTCATCGACGGCAACGCGATGGACGGCCTGCGGGCCTGTCTGTGCCACGAGTTCCAGTCCGTCTTCGTCTTCAACCTACGGGGCAACCAGCGGACGAGCGGCGAAGTGTCGAGGCAGGAAGGCGGCAAGATCTTTGGCTCTGGTGCACGCACGCCCGTTGCTATCACGTTGCTGGTGAAGAACCCTGCGAAGAAGAACGGCTGCGCCCTTAGCTACCACGACATCGGGGACTACCTCAGCCGCGAAGAAAAGCTACAGATCATCAAAGGCTTTGAGAGCGTCTCAGGCATCGAACGGGCTAAAAAGTGGACAGTGCTCACACCGAACCAAGACCACGACTGGATCAACCAACGCGATCCCGCGTTCGAGAATTTTATTCCGATAGGGGATAAAGAAGACGAGTCCGGGGCGATCTTTTCGCTCTACTCCCGCGGACTAGCAACCAGTCGCGATTCGTGGTGCTACAACTTCTCCGAGACGGCATTGGAATCGAACATGTCGAGGATGGCCAACTTCTACGGGCAACAGCTCAAGGCATTCCAAGGCACGCGTGAATCGGCTGAGAAGAAGGACATGCTGGAACTTGCGTCCGAATTCATCGACACGGATGCCAAGAAGATCAGTTGGTCACGCGGGTTAGTTGCCGATCTGGCCAAAGGGAAGGCTAGACCGTTCGATAAGGCAGCGATTCGGCAGGCGGTGTATAGACCGTTTACAAAGCAGTGGGCGTACTTTGATCGCGCATACAACGACATGGTTTACAAGCAGCATGCGCTGTTCCCGACGTCAAAACATACGAATTTAGCGATCTGCACGACGTCTGCGGGCAATCGCGATGTGTTCTCGCTCACCATCACAAACGTCTTGCCCGACCTTCACATGTCCGACAAGAGCGGTGCGAGTCAATGCTTCCCACTCCACCTATATGAAAAGGCCGACGAAACCGGCGAATTACAGTTCGATAAGTCGGAGGTCGTCGACGGCTATCGCCGACGGGACGCGATTACGGATGCAATCCTGAAAACCTTCTGCGGGGCATTTGGGGAGGACGTGACAAAGGAGGACATTTTCTATTACGTCTACGGCGTGTTGCATAGCCCCGAGTACTGCACCCGCTTCGCCGCGGACTTGAAGAAGATGTTGCCGCGCATCCCGTTGATGAAGGAGACCAAGGATTTCTTGGCCTTCAGTAAGGCCGGCCGGGAGTTGGCCCAATGGCACTTGAATTATGAGACCGTTACGCCGTGGCCGGTTGAGGAGATTCACGACAAGCTAGATCTGGGGTTCGAGGAGACCTATAAAGTTTCGAAGATGACCTTCGCCCGGCCGTCGACGGAGCAGAAGGCGGCCGGGGCAAAATGGGACAAGACAAACATTATCTATAATAGCCACGTGATGATTTCAAAGATTCCGCTTGAGGCGTACGAGTACGTCGTGAACGGCAAGCCGGCGATCGAGTGGGTGATGGAGCGATACCAGTTCACGCGCGATAAAGACAGCGGGATTCAGAATGACCCCAACGAGTGGTGTAAAGAACACAAGCAGCCGCGGTACATCATCGATTTGGTCGCGCGCGTCGTGCGGGTCAGCATGGAAACCATGAAGATCGTGAAACAACTGCCGGCGTTACTGATCCGGTCATGAACAAATACATAGTACAACCTGAGAAAAGGCTCTATTCATGGGCCTTTCAAGAGACCGAACACGCACTATTTGATGGTCGGCTCAGTAAATGAAGTGACTGATGCCGGCGTTCGCGCGTGAGCATGCTGCTGCACGGGGTGAAGGACAGCGGGTTCAAGATTTATCACGGCGATTTGCTAACCAACGTTCTCCTGTTGGCTGTCTATGATCGCGGGGAGCTTACACTGGACTATGGGCGACTTGGCTGATCTCGCGGCGGGGGAGCTAATAGCTGAACTACGCTGCTTTCCCTCCAAGGCCTTCTACCTCTTCAACATCAGTGGTGAAGTCTAGGATAACCTGAATGGGTTCCTGCTCAACATGTTTATCGTTATAGACGTCCACATCGGTCTTGAGCTGTAGACAGTCACCGACGATCTGTTTTCTCCTCTGTGCAAAAGCCTTCTCCATGAAGGGCCGGTCGGAATGATCCATGACTCCCCAGAAGGTGTACTGAACGCCATGTTTGCTCACTCGTACGGCATGATTCACTCGGTAACGGCGTCCAAACTTATCCTTGCGATACTCTTCTCGTAGAGCTGTAGACATATCCTCGGCCAGTCGATCAAGTGGATCGATTTGAGGAATGACCAATAATCCTCTCGCCACTCCCCAGGCTACAGCGTCGCGAGAAGAGGTTGGTATGTCACCGTTCTCAGCTTGATACCGATGCCAGATATGTTGCAGATCTTCATGGTATTTAGACATTGCAACCTCCTTACAGGGTAACAGGGGCAATTTGCCCCCATCCGTCAACGACAGCTCCAGAAAGGGCATGGCTCCGAACCCTAACTAACATTTTTGAAAAGATCGACCACTTGTCTAGGCGCCTTCGAAGTTGCCCAGCCACGATTCCAGGATGAACTTGAAGCCGTTTGGCTAGTCCCAAGACATCGCGATCAGAAAAGAAGGGGTTCTTCCGCTTGATAAAAGAATCCATTTCATGCGTGGGGACGCAGAACTCGCTTGCCGCGGCATTTGCGATCCGTTCTTCCACGGGAATGTTCCCATCGGGACTGGCTTTTTCTCCTTCCAGCTCGGTATCAATGATTTCTTTGGTTCGTCCATGCGATTGCAGGACATGCTCGATTTCATGCCGAAGCACGAACCAATAGTTGTCAATGCGATCATAACGAAGTGACATGCCAATCACCGGCGCTTTCCCTAGCCAAAAGCAGGCACCGTCGATTTTGGCAGTTGGTAAAGTCTCAACGATTATATAGCGAATGCCGACCTCAGCCAGAATCCTTGGAACATGCCGTGCCTCTTCTGGATCAAACATGAGGCCACGCAACTTATTCAGCGCCTCGCGTAGTGCCTTTTCAGAGTACTGATGTTTAAGGGGCATTTCCTTCGCAATCTGGCGAGCACGGTAGAGCCATGCAAGTTGCGCGGGAGTTACGTCATCGTATGCGGACTTTTTCGCAGCATGAGCCAGATGAGGAACGTCATCCAGGCTTGGCGCGTCAAAGAACTTCACAACCTGAGCTTCAAGGAGGGTCACATTCGCATCCGTTAACCATCCACGCTTGATCATCTCGCGAATAGGATATTGCGACTGCAAACGCGCCTTCCGCACGACATTAGGGTCGGGATCCCGAGCTTGAGACAGATCGTAGGCTTTCTGAAGATTTGCAAAAAACTCAGGTGGCACGTCGAACGCCCCAGCAAGAGCCTTTGCCATGTCGGCGGTAATGCCACGCTTCCCGGAAATGATCAAATTGACTGCCTGCTCAGGCACCCCAAGAACATAGGCGAGGTCACGCTGGCTCCAGTCGCGTGCTAGTAACTCCTCCCGGATGAAGTAACCAGGCGGCGGTACATCAGTAATATTGTCGATCATCTGATTTCCCTCCGTCTTAGTCATGATAGTCACACACTTCCAAAATATTCAGAATAGGCGGCACTTGAGATTCGTCGAGCGTGAAAATCATCCTATACTGGTCATTGATTCGGATTGACCGCTGGCCCTGTCTATCGCCTTTAAGCTTTTCATATCGCAAACTTCTCCAGTTTCTCAGCGTTCGTTCATCGGGTGCGGCTTCCAGAACTACAAGTTTGTCGCGACATGACTTGATAACGGCGAACGGAAGTTTGGTCACGAAAGCCCGGTCTGTCCGGATCAAGGCTAGCCGGGTATCCTGAAACTGGATTTTCATGTCGTCCCTAGGTCACGTGACAATATATAACGTCTTATTGACTTTGTCAATATAGCACTGAACGCAATTAGTTAAGTCACAATAATTCTACCTTATAATAATATCAATATATTGCGATTGTCTAATGGCCATGTGATGAGGTTTTTGAAAATTTGCCGACCCTGAATTTGGAGTCAACAGCTGGATCTGAGCTTCCCTTTGGCATCGGCGCTGAACAAGGCGGGAACTCTTCAATCATGAAGAAAGTGCTGTAAGGTTGGCTGCTGCTGCGGGAAGGTGAAAATGTACCGGGAGGCTTTTGGTGCGATCTGTACCTTTCCGGCATCAAACTGTGTTCGCATGGTTCTGGTCTCATCCGACTTAGGCCGACCGGCTATCATCTGCGAGGTGCATCGATCGCGCCAGTAAGACTGTCACTCCCGCTGCTTGGTCCTCTCCGGGACGCCGGCCACGGCCTCTGTCTCGTGTTTCTTCCCCGAAACGTCCCTTGGCTCTCCTCTGCCTGTGCGAGAGCCAACTTCATTTCAAGCCAAGGAGGTAACGAGATGGCTACAAACAGCAAGAAACCAGCGAACCAGCTTCGATGTATGAAGATCAAGGCAACGATCTGGGAGAACACCAGCGAGAAGGGGTGGTTCTTCGCCACGACCTTCCCTCGACCGTTCAGGATGAGGCGAGAGAATGGCGCAAGGGCACCTCGTTCGGCCTGAATGACCTTGAGGCGCTCGTCACCGTGACCGGTCAGAGACAACTGAGGCGGCTCAGCTTGTTTGGACAGTTTCTGCCAGTTCATAAGTGGCACCTGGCGGTTAGGGCCTACGCAGCGGAAGGGTGTGCAGGCAAATTCGACTGGTACACGCGATCGGGCGTGCATCTTTCGAGCGTGCATTCCCTCACTGCGGTTCTCGACTAGGTCGCAGGCCTGCTCATCTCGTCTCTCCGTGAACCCCTAAAACATTAACATGGGCGTGTCTTTCAGACCCTCGCTCATACTCCAGCCAAGGCGACGATCTTCATGACGTCCGTCTCGGTGTGGGCACAACAGGGGCAATAGATCGTCCGCTGTCTGATCTCGGGAAAGACGATCTCGACACCGAGAATCCGTAGACACCGTCGGACCGAAAGCCGGACGTTCATCACGGGTTTGCCTGGTGCGAGGCGCTTCGGCGATAACCATTCATAGGCATGGGGGAGGAGGTCGCCGATCGTGTGAACTCCACGGTGTTTCAGATCCTGGTGCGCGCGGGCGTTGAGCAGCAGACTCGCGATGGGCTGAGAGGCAAAGCGTCGCACCGCGTCAGGAGGGATGCGGCGTCCGGTCTTCCGATCCAGCATCCGCTGCGTCATGAAGCAATAGGTGGCGTCTAGGACTACGAACGTTCGTCCATTGATGGCAGCAAAGATGTGTTCGATCAGACTCTCGTCGCAGCGACGCTGTTCCCGGATCGACTGATCAAGGCGCGCTGCTCGTTCGGTGATGGACACGCCATCACTAGCGCTGTCCCACTCGGACTGTGCCCAGGGACTGAGCCGACTATAGGCCGCGTCGAGGGCCGTGCGCTTAGTTGGATGGTTGACAACAATGTCCATCGTGAGCGTCGCTAATCGATCTTTCCGCATAGTGGTGCGTCCTTTCTTTCCTGCGATACCGGATAACTCGTAAGTCCTCGCGCCACACGAGCGCCCCTCTTCGCCTTGTGGTTACCCAGACAGGAGACGCAGGAGGCGCGTGGCGCCGTGGTTGTTATGAAGAAGGTCAGTTTTTGAGACTATTCCCTTGAGGTAGGAGAAATTATTCGCAAGAGGGGAAAGATTGTATGTGTAGTACTAATGAGGAATAAATAAGGCCATATTGTAAATTAGGTTTTACTGCATCAGTACTGTTGGCGTACAAAAGTGGGCACCTTGGAAGGAAGCTCGGCGATGGCCAGGGCTACTCCGCGGCATCGTGGCCAGAGGCGCGGTGTGCTGTCTATGGGTCCCTGTTGAATGGACTACTGTTTTGGGCAGAGCTGGAGGAAGTTTCTTCGCATGACAATGGTTTTGAATGGGCTCCCTGCCTGGATCATGTAGTACTTTGTGAGTGCGGCTTGGCATTCTTTCGGTGCCTGTGGGCCCGCTGCTAAGCATAGCAGACACTCACAGGCCAGCCTGGTGTCGCCCTCCAAGAAGGACGGTTTCGACGCCGTTTGTGCCGATGCATCCTGGGCCATGATGAGGAGGCTCACTCCCACAAGGACCGTGATCCAGTTGCGTCTCTTCCACCAATTCATGGGCTCACCTCCGTACGATTCGGTGACATGTTCTCGACGACAGGAGTTATCGGCCACCTCTGGTCCGCTCCAAGACCGGGCTCCTGGTGACATTCGGCGTGCGATCGGTTCGCACGGCTGTGTGATCGAACCGAGGTACCACCGGTTCCTGGGTGCTGGCGCGCGTCGCCTCCTTCAGGTGATGCTGTTCACGGACTCCGATGGAATCTAGCTTGATCACCTCCCAGCGGTTGCGAGTCGCCTGTTGTGATACCGTGCCGATCGAAGCGCCGGACTCATCTCGCAGCGGAACCGTCACCGTCACGCGCTTCTGTGCCTGTTGCACCAGCGCAACTGCATCACCCCGCTGTACCTTCCCCTGTTCAAATGCGCGGCTCAGGTCGATGCCCCAGATCTCTCGTTCACCACGGTCTGTCGCCACCTTCACGAAATAGCTCTTGGTGTTCTGGATATCGTGGTTGTAATGGTCGATGCCGTAGTCCACGATGGTGCCCACCACGACTCGTTCGCCCTGCAGCCGCGCCTTTGCTTCCTCAACCGCCGCGGCGATCATCGTGGGAGAATCCCCCCGCGCCTTCAGAATGGCTTCAAGTGTGGCCACTGCGATCTGTTGGCCGGAGCTCATGGTCTGATCCGGTTTTCTGCCATGCTCATCCGTCGCCCGATCATGTGATACTTCCCGATCGACAGGGTGTTGTACCGTCTTGCCATGAACCGGTCGCTGATCCCTGCGGTCTTCCGCTCGCGCCAAGTCGATCCCACGCGGGGTATAGCCCTCCACGTCGAGTCCGGCGATCGTCGCTTGCACCCAGGCTTCCGTTTTGAACTCAGCGGTGCCGTTCACCCGCACGATGGTCCAGCCCTTGGCCTTTGCCCGGAGGACCATTCCCTGAATGACGCTCGGGTCGTCATGTTCCGTGACCAGGCGCTTCCCGTGATCAGTAAACGCGATCTTCGTCGGCTCACCGGGTGCTGTGCGGTAATAGAATTGCTCACCGGCTTCGATGAACCGCTTCCGCAACGATTCGGCGGCATCATGACGCTGATTGAGTCGTGGTTGTTCAGCCTTGTCGTCCTGAGTTCCTTCCGCAGGCCTAGGCTCGTCGTTCTGCTTCGCCTCTCGCGCTTCGTCCAAACCTATCTCATTCATGGTGTCCCTTCCTCTTTGCTATCCGTACCACTGTGGCCAGACGGACGACGGATTCTGCTCCTTCACTTCAATCTCCACCCGTCGGTTCTTCGCCCGCCCTTTCTTCGTCGCATTGTCGGCCACATGTTGCCCGACAGGGACGATGGTGATTTCGATGTGGCTCGGGTCATAGCCCTGCGCGATGAGATAGGCGCGGGTCTTGTACGCCCGCTGCTTGGCTGTCTCACGTTCGATCCAGAGATCCTTGTCGCCGTCCGTGTACCCACGCACGTGCAGACAAGGACCACGGCTCATGATCTGTTTCAGGTGGGATTGCAGAGGCTTGCTGGGACGAAACTCAGACCGTCCTGTCCGTTCCGACACACGGAAGATGATACTGTGCCGGTGCAGTTCGACCTGTTCCCGTTCACTCAACTCGATAACCCTTGGTCTCCATGAATGGATCTGCCCTTTCTCTATTGGAGAAGGTGGGGAGGGGGATGGCGCTGCTGATGGTCCGATGCTGCAGGCAGGGCCCACCGAAGTCGATTGCTCCTCTTCACTCTGTATTGTCTCCGTTCGTGATAGGCTCTGATCAGACCCAGCCGGAGACGTATTGCCGTCATGTGATACACTCGCGTTCGTTGGTGGGCCTTTGGATTCTGGTGACAGAGGGTTGATCGTGAGTGCCGCCTTCGTGATAGCCGGACCGGACCGAGATTTACCTTTGGCCAGTTCTTGCTGGTTGAGTTGCATGAGTGTCAGTGTGGCACTCATCTCCTGGACCTGTTGCGTCAGCGATTCTATTTGTCGGGTGAGGAAACTCCGCTCCTGCTTCTCGCGCTGGTCGTTCTTCACCCGTTCACGATACTGCTGGATCATCTCATCGCTATTGATCGGCACGCGAGCCGCACCGGACGGCACGACTGGCTTCTGCGCACAAGCCAGCGTCGCGGCAAAGGCGATGAGGATCACAAGCGCCTGAAGTCCTGCCTGTCGTTTCAAAGATGTCGTCATATGTCCCTCTCTTCTCTGTCTCGATCCACCAAGGACCGATCAACGTTCCTCTCTGTTCTCTGTGTTCCTCCTTCTTCGCTCACAGGACTCATCTTCCCGGAGACGTCGTCATCGACCTTGTCGGTCCATTGAAGCTGAGCCACAAAGGCATCGACTAAAGTGTTCACTTCTTCGGGCGTCGGTGTGTCGCGCCGCAGGACCGGTGGCAGGGTGGTGAGGTCCATGGCCAGTCTCGAGAGGTCCATCGGCTCATCGGGTTGAACTGGACGCACCCGTCCTTCAACTTTGGCGCGATGGAGTTCCAGGTCGAGTTGGGGAATCTCCACGGACAACTCTCGGCGCACGAACGCCGCGTCTTCGAGTTCAGCTTGGGTCGGCATCCGTTTTCCGACCGACGCGAGGGACGGACTGATGCGCTTCAACCGATCGGTGAAGATCGGATCGGCATAGAACCGGGCCTTGTCACAGAGGATCGGCTTTGTATGCATCAGATTGATGATGGCCCGTTGGTCTCCCAGTTCCTTCACTTCCTGTGGCAGCAACAGAGGCCGCGCCTGTTCCGAGCGAGTGGAACTCGACGATGCCTGTTTGCCGTTGCTCCAGCCAAGTGGTCGGCTCGTGCCGGTCGAGATCGCCTCGGCCGTATAGGTGCCGAGCATCTGGGAATAGTGCTGAGCGTCTCGTTGTTCGCGAGGGGCAAACAGGATCTGGCAGGCATGGTTCGTGACGAAGGTGCGGGCGTCCCTTTCACCATAGACCGATTCGAGCTGTGAGAGGCTCTGGATGATCGGGAGCAGACGAAGATTGTAGCCGGCCATGAAGCCGACGGCCTTCGCCAGAATGTTGACCCGCCCAAGGGCGGGGAATTCATCCAGAATCACGAGGCACTGGTGCTTCAAGCGGGGATTCGTCGCGGGCAAGTCGACGGTGTTGTAATGAATCAGTTGGGAGAAGAACAGGTTAACGAGCAGCGCGGCATCGCTAAGCCGATTGGCCGGAATGCCGACATAGATCGTCATCCGCTGGGCGCGCACCTGTTTGAGGTCGAAGTCCGTCGCACTCGTCGCCGCATCGACGATGGGATTACTGAAGATGGCGAGTGGGGCGGTCAGGGTGGCGAGAATGCTTGCCATCGTATTCTCGCTGGTGCCGCAGAACCGGTGCAGGGCTGCCGTACAGTCGTCGCTCAATGGGGTGTCACTCTTAGCCCTGGTGCTGATGAGGTCATGCAGATAGTCCCTGATGGGCTGACCCTTACCGGAGGCCTGGCGGAGCACTTCCCCGAGACTGCAGGGTAGGGGCGGAGTCTCCATGATAAAGAGGGTCAAGCCGAGAAAGAGGTTGCGGGCGGATTCGTTCCAAAACGCATCTTTGATCTGTTCCGTTGGATAGAGCACCTGCCCGATAGCTTGAATTTCGCCCACGCGCCGATTTGGGTCTCGATCGACCGCATCCAATGGATTCCAACGATGGGTCTGGCCGTCTGTGCTGAAGGGATTGAACAGGAAGACGAGATGGCCATGCGTCTGTCGGAACTTCGAGGTGTAGGCGAAGTTCTCCATCTTGATGTCCAGTACGACCACCGACTCGTCATAGTGGAGCAGGTTTGGGAGCACGATGCTCACGCCCTTGCCCGATCTGGTCGGCGCGGCCAGCAACACAAATTCCTGACCCCCATAGACCAAGTACTGCCGTCCGACTTTTCCAACAATCACGCCTTTCTCTCCATAGAGCCCGGCCTGTTGAATCTCATCCTGAGACGCAAACCGTGCCTCGCCATGGAGCGGTTTCTTCTGGTTGGTTACGGACATTAGGAGGAGCGCCGGGAGACCGAAACCCACGAATCCGCCGACGGTGGCGGAGAACTGCAGTCGCTTCCGTTGCACCGGATCAGCCCTATAGGCTTGCCAGGAGTTGGGCCAGTTGCTCAGCGAGAGGTCCTCAGGCATCTGTTTGTTGGCGAGGGTGAAGATGGCACCGGCGAGGGCATCTGCTCCACAGAGCCCCAGCGGGAGATACAGCAACAGGGCGACTGCGATCCGTAGGTGCTTGCGTGACATTGGTTTCTCTACGCTCTCACCAGGGTGGCTTCTCCGAATCGCGCCACGAGTTTCGCGATCGGGTCATAATGGACTTCTGCCACGTAGCGGTCTTTTCTGATGGGCTGTCCGTCCTCGTCGCACTGATTCTGCGCGACCACATGGAGGATCACGTCGATGGTCAAGGCCACCAGGCGCTTCAAGGTCGGCACATCGTAGGTCGCCGCCTGTTCATGCTCTTTGCACATGAAGACATAGCGTTCGGCGGCGAGGGCACAGGACTCCGCGTGGTAAGAGGTAATCGAGCCGCTGTGGCCGGTGGTGAGGAGTTTGAGAAAGTCGAAGGCTTCTCCGCCGCGCAACTCGGCGAGGAGCACCCGGTCCGGCTTCATGCGGAGCGTGGAGGCAATCAAGTCAGACGGCGTAACCGTAGCAGCTGTCTGTCCTCCCTTGGCGTACAAGAGATGTACCCGGTTACCGTGCTGGGGGAGCAACAACTCACGTACATCTTCGATCGTGATGAGCCGTTCCTGCTCCGGGATAGTCTGACAGATCGATTTCATGAGCGTGGTTTTGCCCGAGCCTGTGTCCCCCACGACGGCAATATTCTTTTTCGCCAGCACCGCTGCTCGAATGAACCGACCCAACTGACGATCGGTCAGATACTGTACGAGCTGTCGTTCGATGGAATCGAGCTCGGTGGTGCGATCGTCCAGCGTCGCCGCCTTGGCCCAGACATAGCGGCTGAAGGCGCCTTCCGAGTCATACTCAGCAAGGGTCTTGATCCAGGCGCTGGGCCGTCGGATCGAGATGGAGATGGTTCCCAGTTCCACTGCCGGTGGCAGCACGATTTGCACCCGTTCTCCATCGGGCAACATGGCGGAGAGAATCGGATGGTGCGGGCCGATCTCTTGCTCGGTCGCCGTCGCGATGGCCGTGGCGAGCGCGGTGAGTCGATCCAGGGTCAGGTCCGGTGAGCGGTGCTGCTGCCAGGCAGCGCCGACCTCGATGTAGACTTCCTGTGGCCGATTGACGACGATCTCGGTTGCACCGGGGAGTGCGAGGTACTGCAGTAACGGGCGTAACAACTCGCGCACCATCGTATCGTGCGCGAGCAGGTCAGTGGGGGTGCAGTTCATAGACAGTGCTGAAGTCGAGATCCCGCGCGACGAAGATCGTCCCGCGGTCGCCCTGATTCTTGTAGAGCGTGGGTTTGATGTTGATCGTCGATTGAAGGATGAGTTCCGCCATGCGGTTCCCCGTCGTGGCGGAATGTTGATAGATGCCCAAACTCTGTGCGCCCCCGCCACCGGCCTGTGTCGCGGTGGCCAGACCGATCCCGTCCTGCACGAGGGAGAGGAGAAAGGCCGCACCCAACCGATCCCACCAATGGTTATCCACGTAGCCGACCAACCCAGACGTGCCGAGGGCATCAGCGGCCGGGGAATTCAGATTGATCACGACGCCCATCGGCGTCTTGACCCTGGTCCAGAGGAGAAAGAGGCGGCGCTGGCCCTGCGCCATCGTCGCCGCATATTCACCGACCGCTTCCGATCCTCGTTCCAACAACACAACACGTCCGTTGTCACTATAGACATCGCTGTTCAGGATGCAGGTGGCCATGCCCGCCACTTCATTGATCACTCGCACGGTCAAGGCACAGTCGATCGTTCTGCCTTTTGGCAAGATCAGATTACGATCACCCAAGAGACCGGCTTGGACTTTGGGTGTGTCCGACGGCGTCAGGAGCCCTCCGATGGGACCGGCTCCGCTGGCAGCAGGACCAGGAGGCGCCGCGAGCCCGACGCTCGTCACGCCAATTGAAGGGCCGCTGGGTCCGCCCATATACCCAACCGATGATGGCATTGAGTTTCCTGTGTCTCCCGTGCTGACCGGCATAGCTGATCCGCCCAATAGGCTTCCAGACCCCATGTCCGGCTGTCTGGTGCTGTTGAGCAGCTCGCGCACCAAGGAGATGGCTGCGTCTGGTCCGGTTCCCGCTTGTTGCGTCCGGGGACTGTCCGAAGCAGGGGAGTTCGTCACAAGGACCTCCCCACCGAACCGACTGGAAGTTGGTCTGCCGAGTGATCGGTTGCCTCGTGTCTGGTCAGGAGCCAGTGCCATGGGTCGGCTTCCGTCGTCGATTTCTCTGTCGAGAGACGATCGCATCGCATGGTCAGTAGACGCGACAGGCGACTGGCTGGTTGACCGCACGAGTGCGGTGGTGTTCTGGGGTGGAGGGGGATCGGTCTCGAAGACTCGCTTTAGTCCGACCTGGGCTGGTTTATTCTCTACCTTCGCAGCCCGTTCTTCCTGTGTGGCCTCCGCCTTTCGCTTCGCACTATAGGTGTTCGCCGCGAAGACGAGTCCCACCACGAGCACGATGGCCATGACGACCAGAAACGCCACGCGTGCCGCTGTTTCGTTCCTGCCACTGGCCTGGTGATTGACCGACACAATCCCATCGACGATGGGAGGTCTCGGTTCAGTTTGTTTGCTCGACTCTTGTGGTTGTTCCATTGTCATTTCTCAGCGTAGCGTCCTGGTGATGCCCGAAACGGTCGTCCCCTCGACGGTCGGCACTCCGGTCTTGTCGTAGGAATCATTCCAGATGCCGACCACGGCCTCGCCCAAGCGCAAGACAAACCGCCGCCCCATCCGCTGCACGACGGCGAGGTCTTTCTCCATGTTGAAATTGATGCGGGTTTCTTCACCCAACGGCGAGAAGTAGAAGATCGCGGGGATCTCGCGATTGGGAGGGAATTGAAAGTAGGTGAAGCGGCCGTCATCGAACACGAGCGAAGGCGCGATATCGTCTCCCCCCTGAAGCACCTCCATCGAATAGGACCAATTACGCGGTTCGGGCGTAAAGGAGTCTAGCCGCTCGGTGAGAAGGTCGGCCTTGTCGCGAGCGTGCTTGGTGCGATGGGCCGAGGTTTGCATCGCCGTCATGGTGGCTTGAGTCGGGGGGATCAACGGATGGCGGAAGATCACACGATACATCGGCTCATCCTTTCCGCGTTGTCCCTGCCAGGTGTTCTGCCTGCGTCCGACTCGATCGTTTCCCACGACGGTGAACTCCAGGCTGTAGTCGCGTTTGTCCGTGCGGATCTCCAGATTGTTGTGCGTTGCCTGGTCCTTGGGCTTCACCCACACCTGATTGGTGCCGACATCGGCCCTGATGCACCATTCCGCTTCTTGCTTTGCACAGTCCGCGAGAAAGCCGCTGCCGGCGATCACGATGCGTTCGTCGTCTCCCAGCACAATGCGAGTCACGACACCACGGCGCACCGTCACTTTGGTCACTTCGTCCTTCTGATAGGTCACGTACCGGACCCGTTGGTCTCCGTCGCCCGGCGCCGGGACCTCCGCCGCGTGCAATGAGGCTCCTGCACAGAGGAGGGCGACGGTGAGCCATGCCGTGATTGATCCTCTGTGTTGCTTCATGACGTGCATGACCATGCGTCCTTTCTATTTCTTCTCGACCATCGACAGGACCGACGTCGGTTGCGTGATCGTCCCGATTTCCGCATCCACCCGATAGCCCGTCACTTTGTAGCCCAGCGGGTTCTGGATCAGATCCTTTTCCTGCCCCTTCATCGTGTGGCGGTACTCGTAGGAGACCGTCGCGATAAAATACTGGGGCGGCTCAAGGCTGTGCGCGTCGGTCCGCTTCACCTGCTTCTCGAACCGCACCGTGGCCTTCGGTCCGATCGCATC
The DNA here is from genome assembly GCF_001458735.1 of Candidatus Nitrospira nitrosa. Taxonomy (NCBI): domain Bacteria; kingdom Pseudomonadati; phylum Nitrospirota; class Nitrospiria; order Nitrospirales; family Nitrospiraceae; genus Nitrospira; species Candidatus Nitrospira nitrosa. The sequence goes on along the minus strand of NZ_CZQA01000009.1, from coordinate 425,347 downwards.
GCCGTGGACGGTGACACTCAACACGTTCACGCGCCATTCGATGCCGGTCCCCAACTGCTTGTCGCGGGCATGCACGCCGTCAAAGAGGCTCGCGTAGTCGCGCCCGATCTCATCCGTGCTCATGGCCAAGATCTGGTCGTAGTCGGCTTGGAGCAGCCGGTAGGAGTAGGATTCCCGCGCGATCACGTATTTCTGCGTCCAATGTTTATCGAGCAATTCCTGATAGCCAAGCACGGTCCGATCATCCGCCGCGCTCACCAGCTCCACGTTGCCGGTGGCGCGATCGATCGCGAAGACATAGGGCACGGTGGTCTTGAACGGAGCCAGACAGGCGATGCCGATCCCTAAGATCAGCGCCAGGGCACAGGCGGTGCCAGCGACCCACCAGGCCTTTCGTTCCGACGCCTCCAATCGCAACCGCCAGTCGGTATCCCAGTCGCGGCCTAGATCGTAGAATTGCGGTTCGTCTGCCGCGCTCACGAGTGAAGGCTCCGTCTGCTTTTTCGTTATCTTTTCCATGTTCCTGTCCTCGATCTGATCAGCAGGACTAGGGCGTCCAGGGTGTCATGTGGTCAAAGGTTCGCGATGTGCCGGGGGCCAACATCTTGAGGACCCGTTCCTGTTGTTCCTGTTGCGCCGCTTTTTCTTCCGCCTCGATCATCGATTTCATCGTCAGGATCCGGTTTGTGTCGTTGCTCACCTGGGCTTGCTCGGCGGCAATCCGGCCGTTGAGTTCCAGAATCCCTTTTTCGTCCTGTGTGTCGTTAATGCGAGTGGTCAAGGCTCGGATCTGCTGCATCCGTCCGAGCAACATCTGATAGGTGTTCGCGTAGTAGGCCTGGCTTTGCGGTGTCTGGTTCAGCATGTTCTGACAGATGCGCAGCGCATCGCCGGTTTTGCCCTCGCAGTTGTAGATCATGCGGTTGTGGCGGATGATCTGGGCCGCTGCAGTCAACCCCTGGACCCCACCGGACCGGATGGAGTGGTACACGGCGCTCACGTCGGAGGGGACGACACCGGCCAAGGTGAGGTTGTTCATGAGACTGCCCATGTTGCGTGAGCCCATGATCGCGTGAATTTGCTGGTCGGCTTGGAGGATCTGTTGCTGCATCTGTTGGAACTGTTGGATCCAGGCGAGAGCCTGCACGATGGATTGCACCAGATTGGCCGTGTCGATGACGGGAATCCCTCCGGCTTGGGATTTCGGCTCCGGACCAACCACGACCATCAGGGCCAAGCCGATCGCGATCACTGTGCACTTCATGCGGGACATGTCTTACTCCTTTCGTGAGACGCTGTTGCGTAACCGCTCCATTGAGGCCCGTTGATAGAGGTCACTCCCTGGCTGGGGCTTCCCGGCCGAGAGCGTGCTCAGCAGGTGGGCCGCTCTGGTTCGCGGCCCGCTCAAGGATCCGCCGCTGGAAGCCACAGCCAACGGGACCAACCGACTCAGGCCGGATGTGATGCTGTCAAAAAGCAGCATTCCACTCCTGGTAGCATCGCCACCTGGGTTCCCCAACGAGAGGCCTCCGGCCAAACTTGCCCCCAGCGACGCGACATGGAGCAAGACGTAGGCGGCGGTGATGGAGAGAAACAGCAGGCCGACGACATCCGCCAGAAGCGAAGTGGTTGAATAGGCTTGTAGGACATGCAGACAGGCATTCCGCAGCAGGCTTGCTAGAAACGTGATCACCGCCATGATGAGGACATTCGTGAAGACGGCGACCAACGAACTGGAGAGCCAATTTTCCGCATAGCGCTGCGTGACAGGAAACATCGCGCAGAAGATGAAAGCGGGCCCGACTGCGAGCAGCAGGGCGAGGCTCACTTTCGCGACGAGAAAGAGCCCCATCGCGACAAAGGCCATCACGATCGACGCCGTGGCGCAGATCGCTCCAGCGATGAAGAGGGAGAATTGCGGGACCAATCCCGAACTCGCTTCGGTGAAGAGGGTTTCCATGAGCGTCGTGAAGGGGTCGGCCATCTGGTCGATGGTCCCTCCCATCGAGAGGACACCACCGAAGGCGGAGGCGAAGGCCTCTTGAAGCCCGTCCAATCCTTCTTTCACGAGGCTTCGATACTGCGGCCCGTTCAACGTCAGTCCGGTGATGAGTGCCACACGGAACCAGCGCCAGACGAGCCCGGTGACCGGTTCCTGCACGTCGCCGCGCATCACTTGAAAGCCGGTCCACATCACATAGAGCGTCACCGCCATCACGGCGACCGGCGTGAGGACTGAAATAACGGCATCGCTGCTGGTCACGACATAGTGGTCCAACGCGTTGTTCACCGACTGCTCGATGTAGGTTGCCATGCCCATGGAGTACCTCTACACAACTCCTTTTCCGTTCTCGTGCCGGAGACGTTTCCGCGCTGCGATGCGCTCATGGAATAGGGGCAGCCAGTCTGTGGGATCGTCTCCCACTTCGACTCTGATCTGGTCCAACAACGTCACGTTGTCCGTCGTGCCGGAGAGGACATTCAAGAGATCTGTCATGCCACCTAGGTCGAATTGCACAATCGCCGAGCTGTGACCCTGCTTTACGAGAAATAAGCGGCTCGCTTCGCCGAGATTCTTGATGATGTGAAATTCCGCCTCCGTGACTTTGAACCCCTGGACATAGTCGTCATGATCGGCACGCGGATTGGGCAAGAAGATCTGGGTCACACTCTGTTCCACCATCGTTTTCCCGATCGGGTGTCGCAGCACATCCGAGGGCGATTGCGTCACGAAGACGCCGAGGCCGGATTGTTTGCGGATGGTCTTTTGCTTGTTGAAGGCGAAGTCCGCGAACAGCGGGTCTTGAAGCGGCTTCCAGAATTCCTCCATGACATAGATGAAGGGCTCGCCCGTGATCAGCCGTTCGGTGAGATGGAGCAGATAGGCCATGATCGGGGTTCGGACCTCGGGATCGTCCAGAAAGTCTGTATAGTCGTACCCGAATAATCGTGTGCCGCTGATCTCATGGGTATCGTGTGGATTGTCGAACGCCCAACCCAGAGCGTGACCGCGGGTCCATCGCTTCAACCGTGCCCTCACACTCTGGTCGCCGGTGGCCGGCAGGTTCTGGCGGAGGAGGGAGAGGCAGCGGAGGTCCGGGGAGACCGCCTCACTCATCACCGTCCGCACGGCACGGCTGATCTCCGTTTGTTCCTTTGAAGAGAGTAGGGGAATCTCGTCACCAGGCTGCTTCACGAGTTGGGCCACAAGCTGTTCGCAGAATTGCCAATTCTGGGGATTCGGTTCGAGCTGTAAGGGATTGAAGCCAGTCGGCGTTCCACGTTTCAGGGATTGATAGGTCCCGCCCATTGCCCGGATGCCGATCTCCGCGCCACGATCTTTATCGAAGACCACGCAGCGGAGTCCCTGGTACTTGGTGGCGAAGGCCAACAGGCTCAGTTCCAACGCGGTCTTGCCCACGCCGGTGCTGCCGCAGATAAAGGTGTTGCCGGGGTACTTCTCATCGCGTGAATCCCGGTCCTCGGGTGAGACGTGAAAATTGAAATAGTAGGGTTGCCCACTTGGGGTCTTGAACAGGGCCAGGGCTTCGCCCCAGGGATTGCCGGCTCGTTTGCCACGGGCGAAGTTGTGAAAAGGACTGAGGCAGACAAAGTTCCGGCTGGTAATGACGGCTTCGCGGGGACGCAGACTCCAGTTGCCCGGGATCTGTGCGAACCAGGCACATTCGGGGATCACATCGACCCGCGCCATCTTGAACCCCGGCCCATCTTGAAAGACGGCCCGGGCGTCGGCGAGCGCGGTGCTCACCGATTCCATCGATGTTCCAAAAATTGCCAGACTGTAATGGTACTGGCCCAGATCGATGAGGCCGCTCTGCAGATCGTCCGCAGCCTGGTCCATCTGTTCGATCTCACGCGTCGCCGCGTCTTCCGACGCAATCAAGTGCCCTTTCTGAGTGGCGAGCGATTTGAGGGCCGCGCGTTTGTTGAGGCATGAGAAGCTCTGGGTCTCGATGTACTCGGCGTCGCTGTAGAGCAGGCCGTTGTTCATGCCTGGCTCGGAGAACGGCGGATACTCCTGCATGTCGAGGAACCCGGCGAATTTCTTCTCGCGCGGGTGCCAGATTTCCAGCATGCCCGTCCGGTCGCCGAAGTGCAGGCGAGAAGAGGGGAGGTACGAGCCGAGCGGCGCTCGGCGCAGCGGGATTTCCTCCCAGACGCCATTGATGAGGTAGCTCAGAAAGGCCAGCTGGTCGGAGTACACGATGTCTCGTTTCGTATAGGTGCCCAACCGACTGGGCCCATAGCGACTCAGACTTGCTTCGAGCTGTTTACCCATGTCGTCCAGGATGGTCAGTTGTCCGGTTTCGTGCTCTCGTCGTTGGGCCAGGGTGCGCGTGCCCATGCGAGTGAAGAAGCTCGCCACCTTGGAAGGAAACGGTCGGTATAGCAGGGAAAGGTACAACTCCGTCGCCATTTGTCGATGTTGGGTGAAAGACTGATAGTAACGGTCGCTCAGGTGTTGGCAGAAGGGATTGGGGGAGGTGCCGTGCAACCGCTCGGTGACGACCCGTCGAATCTTATGCGACCAGAGGGCGAAGGACCCGCCGCCCAAGGATCGGAGAAATTGGTGCAGCGCTTCTTTGCGCAGTAGGACTTCTGAACGATCCGCTGTTTCGAATGTAATCCCCTCCAGTTTCCAACAGGCAAGGTACTCGCCGCCGGTCAAGGTGATGACGGTGGGCGTGATCGCCGTGCCCAGCGGGATATAGTCGCTCGCAGGAATCTGGGCGGCCGCGGCTTTCGTGAGGGCGGCTCTGGTTCTCATCGACATAGGTCTCTTGACGCTCAACTTTTCCACTGTGTTCGTCTGGTCTTCCAGCACAGGGGGCCATAGGAAATAGCGCCCCACGTTGCGCGACTCGGGCTGTGGCGAAGTCGCATCCGCGCCCGCATCATCACTTGACGTAAGCGCTGATCGTCCGTCTTCGTCGTCTGGCGCATCCAGAGCAGGATGGGAATCGCGATTAGGACAATCCCCAGCGAGACGTAGCCGCTCACGAGGTAGTACAGCCAGACTGATACCAACAGCGTCAGACCGCCGATCAGAATCAGCGGCATGATCGGCACGCCGCCTAACATCGCGGGCCTCGTACAGCCGGTGAAGATGGGATCTCGGAAGCCGTCCATGTTAGTTGATCAACCAGGCCGCGATCCCTGCGGCGCCGCCCACCAAGATGCCGCCAATCACGACGTTACTCACGTCAGACCATTGGGCATGGCTGAAGGCCATCTTGAATCCTGCCCACATGATGGCGACGGTAAACAGCGTCACCGCCACACTCGTCAGGACGGTTTGCACGTTCTGCATCACCGTGTTCACCTTGGTGATCTGGGCCCAGGCCGGGTCCGATTCCAGTAGGACCGCCACTCCGAGTAGCCAGGAAGCGGCAGCAATCAGACGCCCATTCCCTCGGCTGCCCCCTCTGCAGGTCCCTATCCCTGACCCACGCTTCTTCGTCACATTCCGTCCCATCATCACCTCTTCCATCTTCCCTTCCTTTCTGTGAAGTGGCCTCTGTGGCAAGTTTGCGGACACTTCTGCCCGCACTCATCGCCAAACGGGGGTGACATGTAGTGAGGTTCAGTTTTTGATGCAAGCCTGTTGGAACTACGTATGTTTGGAGAGGACGGCTAAAGACAGTGTGATCGAGTGGGGTAGTTAGACCGCAACGAAGTTGATCCTGTACGGCGCGTTCATGTGTTATCGATCGGTCGATTGGACTTGTTTAGCCATGGAAGGCCAGTAGTCTGCCGCGCACTGATCGTCTGACGCAGCGTCCGCGCCAGCAGAGATCTGTCACGGTCGCCGCTGAGTGCTCATCCGCCCGTGCTGTTTCGGCAGTCCCCGACCTGTCACCTCCGTTGTCCTGCCCTGGCGCTTCGGTCTCTGCGAAAGCGCCAGTTCGTTCAACATGCAGGAGGTGCCACCATGGCCAAACAATCCGTCCGACTTACCGTTCCACAGTTCATTCCACGCTATCGGGTCACGCTCGTCTCTGAGGGCGGTCATACTGCTCCATACGGCGCTCTTCGTGATTCCGCTGCTGCGGCAGCCGCACTCCGTCCGTGCTTTGATGGTCTTGATCGCGAGCAGTTCCTCGTCTGTTGTCTTGATGCGAAGAACGTCAGCATCGGTGTGAACATCGTCTCAATCGGCACGCTCACCCTCAGCCTTGTGCACCCTCGTGAAGTCTACAAACCGGCCATCCTTCTCAACGCGTGTGCGATTATTGCAGTGCACAATCACCCCTCCGGCGATCCCACGCCGAGCCCTGAGGATCGGACGCTCACCACACGACTGCGGGAGGCTGGTGATTTGCTGGGCATCAGGCTGCTCGACCATCTCATTCTCGGTGATGATCGCGTCTATAGTTTTGCTGATCAGGGCTGGCCACTATGAGGCGACAGCGAGGGTCCTGTTGCTCTTCCAGACGGATATTCTTGTGAGCAGATGACGCATGTTGATACATTCGGAAGATCCCGTGTCCCTCCGATAGGTGGAGGTCTGTTTCTGACACAGCGGACGCCTGAAAACTAGGCAACATGCTGAAGAGGCCATGATGCGCTGTCGCTCGATTGCTTAAGTCGATTTATTCACTTCTAGGGGGAGAGGGGGGATGATGCGGTGACACAGATTTAGAAAGTGTTAGGTCGTCAGAAAATCGCTCGTGGCAGTCATCAATTCCATCGTTACAAAGCCATTCTCTCACACATAGCATCGTGCTTGAAGGCTAGGCCGGCTTGCTTGAGAAGTATACATTGTTTCCTGGTAGCCTTTAATAACCGTCATACTGATATTGTTCGGTAAACCACACCTGATAAATTCTCTTCAGTTCCCGCCTTAGTTTTTGGCACGGTAGGTAAACTGGTTCACAAGTCAAGTCCGCAGCAGAATCCATCGCTGGCCATGCATTCCAGTACCCCTTCTTCTGATTGGGTACGCTGTTCAAACGGGCACAACTTTGCCTCTAAACACCTGGACTGCTGGTATCCATTTGATTTCTTCATGATTCATTGTGCGGTAGGTGAGGTTTCCACTTGATTACTCGTCTTCTATACGACGGGGTGTAATGTCCATACTCTTCTCTGATGGGGCGAAGGCTGAGGCGACAACGAATCGTGAGTATGAATGTCAAAAGTGTGATTGTGATGATTGGGATCGGTGTAGTGGTGATTCTGATTACGTTTCGGTTAGGAAGCCAATCACCCAGTGAGTCATCGACGGCTATGTCCGACAAAGCTATTTTGGTCGACGTAGCTCCCGTCACAGTCGGGTCCATCACAGAATCCATCCAGGCCGTCGGTACGCTGGAAGCCGTTGCTTCCATCACAGTGAGACCGGAGATTGCGGGGGTCATTCGACGGATTCATTTTCAAGACGGACAGATAGTGGAACGGGCTGCTCCATTAGTGGAACTCGACCAGGAAGAACTCCAGTCGCAGGTCACGCAAGCAGCGGCAGAGGAAAAGATGGCGGTGGTCACCTATGAGCGGCTGAAGCGGATTACCGACGAACAGTCTGCCATTGTGCCGGCTCAACAGATGGATGAAGCCCGGATGGCATGGCACGCGGCGGCAGCGAACAGTCGCCTCTACGCGGCTCGTCTGAAGAAGACTATGATCCGTGCCCCGTTCAGCGGAACGCTGGGGCTCCGGCGGGTCTCGGTCGGTGATTACCTCCAGCCGGGGCAGGACATCGTCAATTTGGAAGACTTGCGCACCCTACATGTGGATTTCAAGGTGGCGGAAGTCTGGTTGAGCCGGCTGCATGTCGATCAGACATTGATCGTGACGACCGACGCTTTCTCAGATAGGACGTTTGAGGGACGGGTGACGGCAATCGATCCGAGGGTCGATGCCGTCAATCGAACCGTGGCAGTGCGCGCAGTGATACCTAATCCAGAGGGCACTCTCCGACCTGGCCTCTTCGTCACGGTTCGTTTGAGCCTCGGCGAAGATATCCGTGTGCTGCTGATCCCGGAAGAGGCGGGATTTGTCCGGCAGGAGAAGACCATGGTGTTTCAGGTCGAGGGGCAACTAGTCAGACTGAAAGAAGTGACACTGGGTGCGCGTGAACGTGGGATGGTCCACGTGCGTGCTGGGTTAAATGATGGAGATGTCGTGGTTCGAACTGGCCCGCACAAGCTTCATGATGGGGATCTCGTCTCAATTAAGTCACCGGAGTAACAGCCGGGCGATTGCTCCGGCGTGAGTGTGCCGTCCTTGTTTCGTCACGAGTAAACATGCGTCTGTCCGAGACCTGTATTCAGCGACCGGTATTCGCGATTGTGATGACGCTGCTCCTGGTGTTGTTCGGGATCTTGAATTTCCTACGATTACCCGTTCGTGAGTATCCCGACATCAAGCCGCCGATCGTCTCAGTCCGAACCGTCTATCCGGGGGCCAGTGTCTCCGTGCTGGAAGCAGACGTGACCACACCGCTTGAGGATGCACTCAGCGGGATTCAAGGGCTTCGGACGATCAGCTCTGCCAGCCGGGCAGAAGTCTCCTCGATCACGATGGAATTTGAGCTAGGGAGAGATCTGGACGGTGCAACCAACGATGTCCGTGATCGAGTTTCGCAAGTTCGTCCGGTATTGCCGTTGGGAATTCTTGAGCCTCATGTTGAAAAGGCGGCCGCGGAGAATACCGAAGTCTTATGGCTCGCAGTGTCCAGCAGCCACCATTCGGAACTAGAGCTCTCTGATATCGCCGATCGATTCATCAAAACGCAGTTGGCCATGATTCCTGGCGTGTCATCGACCTATCTCGACGGGGAGCGGCGCTATGCCATGAGGATTTGGCTGGATCCCGATCGTCTGGCGGCTCGCCGCCTGACCGTTGAAAATGTGGAAGATGCGATCCGCAATCAGAATGTATCGCTCCCAGCTGGCAGGATAGAAAGCCACCAGATGGAGTTCAGCGTCTCTCTCAACGGGACCTTACAGACTCCCAAGCAATTCGAATCGCTGATCGTGGCCTACCGTGACGGATACCCTGTTCGCCTGGAAGATATCGCGCATGTGGAACTGGGTGCGGAGGATACTCGCAAGTTGGTGCGATTCAACGGCAAGTCATCGCTGGGGATTTCCGTGTCTCGTCAGTCTAAGGCGGACACGTTGGCCGTCGTGCGTGCGGTCAGAGAGCATCTTCCGTCCATTGCGGCAGGGTTACCGAAGGGGATGGATCTGACGCTGGCGTGGGACAGTTCGACACCGATCGAACGGTCGTTAAAGGAAGTGTACGAGGCGCTGGGTCTGTCGCTGTTCCTTGTCGTATTGGTGATCTTTTGTTTTCTGGGAAGCTTTCGGGCGACGTGCATACCGGTGGTCGCAATCCCAACCTCAATTATCGGGACGTGTACGATCATGGCGGTGAGCAGGTGTTCGCTGAACGTGTTGACCCTGTTGGGACTTGTGCTTGCCGTCGGTCTGGTGGTGGATGATGCCGTCATTGTCCTTGAAAATATTCATCGACGGATCGTCGCCGGCATGCCACCCTTACGAGCCGCCGTCGAGGGAACCAACGAAATCGCCTTCGCCGTCATCGCAACGACAATTTCACTGGTGACCGTCTTCATCCCCATCGCCTTTCTGAGCGACCTCATCGGGAAGCTCTTTGCAGAATTGGCCATCGCGATCGCCTCTGCGGTGCTCTTGTCTGGTTTCGTGGCCCTGACCCTCACGCCGATGATGTGTGGGCGCCTCCTTTGCCAAGACAGTGGACGGTCCACTCACCACCAATTCGCTGCAGGGCTTGCGGATGCGGTGACCCAACACTACCGGCGGGGGATTGAATGGGCCATCAATGCGAAAACGGTAGTCGTGATCGTAGCTGTCACAGCCAGTATGGCGAGTCTCGTCCTCTTCACCCGACTTCAGTCCGAACTGGCGCCGCTGGAAGACGTGGGATGGTTTTCTAGCTTTCTCACCGCGCCGCAGGGTGCCACGCTTCGTTATACCGACACCTACGCGAAAGAGTTAGAAACGCTGCTTCAGGCTGTTCCGGAGATTGCCCACACGTATACGATGGTGGCTCTCGGCGATCGTCCGACAAGGGTCAACCGTGCCGAGAGTTGGGTGACGTTGAATGATTGGAAGGACCGTACGAAAAGTCAGCAGGAGATCGTCGCAGATCTGAACCACAAACTCGGTACGCTGACCGGGGTCAGAGCCTACCTCCTCAATCCTTCCTCCATAGGAGATTGGGTGGAGAAGTCCCCGGTGCAGTTCGTCCTGGGGGGATTGGACTATCGAGAACTGCAGCAGGTTGCCGACGAACTTGTGGCACGATTGGCGAAACACCCAGGGTTCGTGGCACCTGGAATGGATGTGGCGTTAAGTACGCCGCATCTGACCGTGGAAACGCATCGCGACAAGAGCGCTGATCTTGGCGTGTCCGTTGCCTCCATCGGTCGGACATTGGAGACCTTGCTCAGCGGAAGACCGGTGAATACGTTCTTGCAGAATGGTCGGCAATACAAGGTGATCGTGAAAGTCGACGATCGACATCGCGAGAAACCGTCGGACATTGCTCAGCTCTATGTGCGGGGGAATGACGGGGCATTGGTCCAGCTCAACAATATTGTGACGATCAAGGAAATACCGGCCCCGGAAGCGTTGAACCATGTCGATCGCATGCGCGCCGTCACGATTAGTGCGGGATTGGCCGATGGGTTCACGCTTGGACAGGCCTTGAACTATCTGGATGAAACATCGAAGGCGATCATCAAGCCCGGGATGCGGACCGCCTATGCCGGAGAATCCAAGACTTTCACGGAAAGCAATCGAAACTTGTCTCTGACTTTCGCATTGGCGTTGGCGGTCATCTTCCTGGTGCTCGCAGCGCAGTTTGAAAGCTTTCGGCATCCATGGATCATTCTGTTGGCCGTACCACCGGCTGTATCGGGGGCGGTGCTCTCCTTGGTCGCGATCGACGGGACCCTCACCATTTATAGTCAAATCGGACTGGTGATTCTGATCGGGCTGGTCACAAAGAACGCGATTCTTATCGTGGAATTCGCCAATCAGCTTCGTGAACGGGGAGCCGACGTGTGTCAGGCGGTCACTGAAGCCGCTGTGGTACGCCTTCGCCCGATCCTGATGACGACTTGTGCAACGATCCTCGGAGCCTTGCCGTTAGCCATGGCTACTGGCGCGGGAGCAGTGGGTCGTCGTCAGATCGGGGTCGTGATTATCGGCGGGTTAGTAGTATCCACTCTCGTGACGCTCTTCCTGGTGCCGGCAGGCTATGCGATCCTAACGGGCCGAGGCAAGAATTCTGATGTCTCCCGAGCAGGAGCCTAGGCTTTTCGGCATGGGCACGTATAGTACATGTTTACCTGTGGTTGCGAGGTCCCTCCCATCATTCCCTCGATTTGCGATGCTCAACAGACATAGCACTCCTCGCTGGTGTGGGGACAAAGCCAGGCTATTCCGTCTTAATTGGGTAAGGCTGAATGATGAGTACGCGGCAGCAAGCATTTCTGTCGTCTTGTTTGGCAAGTTGATTTGCTGGTGATTCACACTCGTCTATGAGGGGAATGTGATGGGGCGTGAATGGACCGTTCATCGTCCGTATGGGGCGATCATCATCGCCAGTCTGTGGGTCCTGCTGGTTCCAACCTCGAGTTGGAGTCTAGATATTACCAAACCGACGCTTTCGGAACGTCATGAACAGATCTCTCTAGCAGAAGCAGCCGTTCGCGCTTTGCAGCACAATCTTGATATCAGTATCAGCCGTCACACGAAAGAAAGCCGGTTGGCCGACATTGTGATCGAACAAGCGAGGTTTGATCCCACGATGAGCGTGAATGGCCGGTATCTCCGGACGGTCGATCCTCTTGAGCGACCTGTCTTCGGAGCGACCGGAAATCTCCTGAACCAGATCACGAGGTTTGACCAGCGCAATCATGCTGTGATCGTGGATGCTTCGACAAACCTCGTGACAGGCGGCAATGTTGGTGTGAACTATAATCCCGCTCGCAACAGCGTGAACCAAGATCTCGCTGAGGGCTTTCTATTTAATCCCGCCTGGACCGGTGGCCTCTCGTTTAGTCTCACTCAGCCGTTACTGAAGAATGCCGGGATCGGGATCAATCAGACCTTTATCAAGGTCGCCCAAAACAACGCGGTCGTCGAGCAGCACGTTTTCCGAGATCAAGTCCTGACCGTGATCGCCTCGGTCGAGCAGAACTATTGGGAGCTGGTGTATGCGAGAGAAAATGTGAAAGTCGCCCAAGCTGCGTTGAAGGCCGCTGAGGAGCTATTGGCCACAAACCGCATCAAGGCCAAAGCCGGAGTGATGTCGGTCGTTGATGTGCTCCAAGCCGAGGCAGCTGTTGCATCACGAGTGGAGCAGGTATTGGTAGCTGAAAAAGCTATCCGGGATGAGGAAGACCAGTTGCGGACACTACTCAATCCCGGTGAAGCTGAGCTGCGGCAAACAGTCCGCCTCATGCCACTGGACGCGCCTATCACCTTTATGGAGACGCTCAGTCTCGAAGAAGCCATCGAGACCGCAATCGAACAGCGGCCAGAAATTGCACAGGCTAAAAAAAATATTGAGTCCAGCGAGTTGAATAGGAAATTCGCCCGCAACCAATTGCTGCCCACACTTTCTGTTCAGGGAACTGTTGGACTTTCCGGATTAGGGAGTGACTTCGGCAATTCGTTCGCCAGAAACTTCAGCGGCGATTTCTATAACTACGGGGCAGGGCTGGTGTTCAGCTATCCGCTCGGCAACCGCTCCGCCATCAGTACGTACAATAAGCGCCAATTGGAGGCCAAGAATGCCGAAGCCTCCCTGGAACGTGTCCGCCATCAAATCATTTTAGTGGTGCGTGAGGCGGTGCGGCGGGTGCAAACCGACTTCAAGCGCATCGAAACGACTCGCTCAGCGCGGATTTTGGCTGAGAAACAACTGCAAACCGAGCAGGAACGGCTACGCGTAGGGTTGAGCACCACCAGGTTTGTGCTCGATTTTCAACGGGATCTCGCGACGGCGCAGGGGAACGAGCTACGGGCCGTTGTGGATTACAATAAATCGATCTCCAACCTAGAGCGGCAGAAAGCTACGACCTTGGACCGTTATCATCTCGAATTGTCGTAAACCACTCAGCATGCCTACCAGGGATTAGCGGAATCGACCCTTCAGGGAGAGTAAAAAGATTCCAGATGAAGGGTGAGGGATGAATGAGACGAATTCGTCTCACACATAACCATATCTGTTGGTCTCCAATCGGTCTCGCATGGAGGCGTCTGCTAGAGCGCCCATGTATACCGTGCTGATGACTCCCGATATGTGCCTTGAAAAGGGGGGGACCGGCTGATTATTCGCTGATCCATAAATAGGGAATGACAAGATGGATGCACTCAAGAACCTGGTGGACTACGGGATTATCGGGCTGTTAGCGGTGTTGAGCCTGTGGGCGCTCGCCGTTGCAGTAGAGCGGTGGCTCTACTATCGGCGGGTGACGCCGAATGAGTTCGACAACATTCAGCTATTGGAAATGGCATTGACGAAACGACTGGTCGTCATAGGAACGGTTGCTGCCAATGCCCCGTACATTGGGCTACTTGGCACCGTGTTGGGCATCATGTTGACGTTTCATACGATGGGGACATCGGGAACGATGGCGGTCGGTGCGATTATGGTCGGGTTGAGCCTGGCGCTCAAGGCGACAGCCATCGGGCTGCTGGTGGCGATTCCGTGTGTCGTACTGAACAACATCCTCAGACGCCGTGTCTCAGAACTGCTTATCCTGTACAAGGTGCAGCATGGAACGTGAGCTGAACCAGATCAATGTCATCCCTCTCGTGGATGTGATGCTGGTCCTCCTAGTTATTGTTCTAACCACGGCGACCTTCATTTCAACTGGGCAGGTGCCGGTTGAATTGGCGAAGGCAAAAGAGGTGACCGATCATAAGGATGTTCCACTGATGATAACTCTGACTGCCGATGGGAAACTGTTTGTGAATGATCAAGCCATTCGGGAGGACGGCCTCTCGACGGCTTTGAATGGGCATCCGCGCGAGTCTGCCGTGGTGCTTCGGGCCGATCGTGTGACTGTCTTGGAACGGTTTGTGGCGGTGGTCGATGAAGTAAGGGGGCTGGGATTTCGCCAGGTGAGTTTAGAGGTGCTCCGCTCATGACGACCCCGACCGTCGATCTTAGGAACACAGGTTCGGTATTCGATCGAGCACGCGGATGGGTGGTGTCTACGCTTGTGCATGGCTTAGGAATCGCGGGGTCATTGTTTGTGATGGGGGCGATCGAGCAACCGCCTCCCCCCTCATTGTTCCAATGGGACATTGCCATGGTGGAATCGCCGGCACAGACGGAAGCTCAGCCGGCTGAGCCGATTATGCAACCAACTCCCCCCACTGTCAGACCGAATCCGCCCCTTCGGCAGATCAAGCAAGTCGCAACAGAACAGCCGATATCGCAGACGCATCAGGACATACCGGCTTCTCTGGAAACGACCCAGGTGGTGAAGGATGTGGTGACGAATGCCGAGCCGGTCATGGAGTATGCCACCGTGGCATCAACAGTGAGTGAACCGGTAACCTCGTCATCTGTAGTAGAGACACCGGTCGATTCGTTAGAGCAACTCGTGACCGAAGCGCCCACGCCCATTGAATCAGTCGCCTCACGGACCGAGTATCGGCAGGTAGAGCATCGGCAGGTGGTACATCGGGAAACGCGGGCCGATTTCGGCTGGCTCACAGAAACGCTGTGGAACAAGATCGAAGAGCTGAAACGATATCCGACGCTTGCCAAAGTGAATCATTGGGAAGGCAGGGTCGTGGTGTCGGCGGTCATTCGCGATGATGGTGAGGTGATGGGGGTGCAGATTGCTGAAACGTCTGGTCGGGCGGTTTTGGATGAGGAGGCTATGGCAGTGATGAAAAAGGCCTCACCTCTGAGGCTTAAACACCCCCTCGGTCAACGACAGATCACAATCCTCATTCCCATCAGCTATCGACTGGATGGATAGCCTGGGAGATTGAATTAAGGAGAACGATGATGAATCGCAGGACGATCACACGAACAATAACGTATACGGCTCAAGCCGTGCTCGTCATCGGAGCACTCTGGATGCCGAGTAGCTCGGCTTGGGCACAGAACAAAACGGACGGAAGAGCGGACAAGGTCTTTCATGCCTCTGCGACAGATGCAAAGGGTATTGAGACGGATCTGAAAAACGTCATCTTCTACTGGGAAGAGAAAATCAGTGAGACGGCATTCGTTCCCCATGAACTCAAAGAAGTGCCCGTTAAACGGGGAACCGCCACGGTTAAAATTAAATTCGACAGTATCAAGCTTATCGATCTCAAGCCATCAGGGAACGGCTCGCTTCCCAATGTCTCTATCACGCTGGCGGACGGAAAAACCGGGGACTTTGTCTTGGCGATTGCAGGCAGCTTTAAGGGGCAATCTGATTTCGGAGAAGTGGAACTCGCAGCATCAGAGCTGAAGAAGCTCACGTTCAAGTAGACGCGGCGTTCATCCGGGCGGGCAGTCGATGGGTTTGTACCTATCATCAGACGTTGAGTCCTGGGCAGGGCAGTCAGAACGAGGAAGGTGCCATGCGGGGGAGAGCCTCAGTAAGGACCAGTGTCGATGTCCGATGTCGGTGCGGCAAGCTTGTGGCGCGCTGGCAGGGGGACGACCTCGTTATCAAGTGCACCCGATGCGGACGCTTCGTCGCCATTCATCACTCAGCCATCCAAGGGATACCGCCTGCTGGCCTGGATCCTGGTGACCGTCAGTAAGTTGTTCAGCTACGCATTGTTCAATCTCCCAACTTAGCCTACAGCCGACTGCGTGATTGCTGGATTCGTGGGCGTTGTCGTTCTGCCATCGCGATGCGACTTATGTTCATGAGGAAGCGCGATAACGCCATGCCATCTGCATCGAGCACTCCAACGGTAATAGTTCCACTGGGCGAGGGTAAAGTGTCGCTTCCAGTTCAAACCATACTTCGGTGCTCTCTCAGAGGGGTTTGGTTACGCACACATCTGTACCTTGGACTGTTCGGGGGGGCGCTGTTCGTCCTGATGAGTCTCACGGGCAGTTTCCTGGTGTTCTACAAAGCCATCGACGAATGGCTAAATCCAGCCCAGCTCACAACGAGCGGCTCCGGCCCTCACAAGCCCCTGAACGAAGTAGTTGCGACGGCGCAGGCCACGGTTCCTGCCGGTGGTTGGTTGGACAGCCTTGAGTTGCCAGCTCATGAGCGTGAGGTGGTGAGAGCTTGGCACAAAGTACCGACCGATAAGCTCGACCATTTTCGGTGGTATCTGGTCACGATCGATCCCTACGCCGGGTCCGTCTTAGGTCGGGATCGCGAATGGGGCACGTACCTTGTCTCGTTCATCTATGAGTTGCATGAATCCTTATTGATCGACGAACTCGGTCGGACTCTTGTGGGTTGTGTCGCCATCTTGCTCTTAATCTCGATCGGCACGGGCCTGTTTCTTTGGTGGCCTCGTTCGGGGAAGGTCCGGCAGGCGTTTCTCCCCGTCACGGGCGGCAGCCGGATCCGTCGACAATATCAGTGGCACAAAGTCACTGGGGCATACAGCGCGATCGTACTGACCGTGCTCGCGTTCACGGGTGTGTATTTGGCGTTCCCGAGCTATGTGATCCCGCTGGTGTCCGCGTTTTCCCCGGTCGACGAATCAGACGAGGACGGGGCCGTGCAGTCCCATCCGGCCTCGGGGACCCCTCCTCTTTCCGCCGAGCAAGCGGTCAAACTGGCCCAGCACCTGTTTCCGGATGGCCGGATCACGTACATCGGCATTCCTCATGAGGCAGTAGATGCGTACGAGATGATGATGTATCGGCCCGGAGATGTACGCGAGTCAGCGGGAAACAGCATGGTCTGGCTGGATCAATACAGCGGGGCCGTGCTCAAAGTGCGCGATTGGCGGACGTCCACAGCGGGACACACCTTTGTGGCCTGGCTCTTTCCCCTGCATAACGGCGAGGCGTTCGGAATGATCGGCCGCTGGATTGTGTTCTTCGCTGGATTGATCCCCCTCGTGCTGTACGTCACCGCGTTGCGCGTGTGGTGGCTCAAGCGGCAGGCGCATCGACGGCAGAACCGTAGGCCAAGCGCAGAGGCACATCCTTGCTCCAAGCCTGTGAATCGACACACTCTGTTGATTCGTTGACCTTCACTCCTCGGGCTCTCTCGGAAGATACACTTGAAACCAGTGAGCCACAATGCAGAAAAAGAAGTTGACAGCCGTTTCTCTGGATGATATTGAGAAAGCGTATCAAGTAAATAGTTGTGATTGGAAGCAACACTCCTGTCATGTACGAGCAGGAATGAGGCCAGAGGTCGTTGCAGACCGGAGCCCAGGGTATCGAAGGATGCCTTGGGCTTTTTTATTGCGACATGGTTGTGAGGCCATGCGCCTGGTGTCACTGACTTGCCAAGGAGATGGGCATGTTCATCTGTTTGTGTAGAGGAATTAAGGAGTCTGAATTTTCCAGCCTGGCATCACGACTCGGAGCTTGCCCGGAGGCGATGAAACAGGCGATGGGGTTGGATGACTCCTGTTGTGGGCGTTGCGAGTCCGATTTAGAAACCATGGTTCAACGTATTCATGAGGGCGGCATCAGGTCTTCGGTCGAAGTCCTGGTTCGATAATGGGAAGCCCGGTCGCTTAGGGGGTGAGAGAAAGCTAGTCAGCGCAACAACCACTATGGAGGAACTATGAAGATTAGCTGTCGACGATGTGGCGGGTACATCATTGGTGAAGGAGCTTCTGATTATTATCGTGAAAAACGGTGGAGGTGTATCAACTGCGGTTGGTATTGCGAGGAGAGTGTCGTACTCCGAAGTCTGGTCGTGCGCCTGTCCACATCGAGCTGCTAACAGATCCGAGGATCACTCCGCTCTCATTCTATGGAAAGGAAGACTCGCATGAAGAAGGCATTTGGTAAGGATGGTCCAATGAAGCTGGTATTATGTGGATGTGGGAAACTGCATCTGACGTGCGGTGCAGTCACGCTCCACCTCACACGTGACGAATTTCTTGTGTTTGCCGAGTCCGTACAGCGTTTGGCAGTGATCGTCGCGCGCCCATCTACGGAGCAGTCGTTGGGGATCGCAGAACAGAATCCAAGTATGGTGTGTCACTAAGCGAACAGTTGCGGTCCGGGGTCAACCATGCCGGTATAACTGGGACTGAACGTTTGATGAGGGAGCGAAGATGAGCAAACGTTATCTTCAATCGAGAGATGATGTGGCCATATTCATTAGTTTGGCGACGGCGCTCGGTATTCTCTTGTCGACGATTGTCGTCATGTGGATATGGACAAGTGTCAATGGAAAAGCGGGACTGCCTATTTCGTAACTGTGGATGTAAACACGCGTACAGAATGGGCTTATTGTGCTCGGGCCGCGAGGACTTGTTTGTGCTTTAGTTCGTCGTATCAGCGCTATCTGAATAATCAATATCCTCAGCAGTAGTCTCCTATTCGTGTTCATGCAGCGGTAGTTAAAAATAGATGTTGACAGCAGAGCCATGGCAATGATATTGAGAACCTATATCAACTAGCAATAGGTGCTGATGAATCTGAAATCATAGATCCATATGCCGCAATGCTTCTAGGTGAGACGGTTTAATCAAGAAGTTTCGGGCTTAGGTGCAAAGCTCATTTAAATAACAGTCACCATTAAACGAGGCCAGAGGTCAGTGAAGACCGGAGCCCAGGGTGTCGAAGGACACTCTGGGCTTTTTTATTGAGCACGCTGGAGCAAAGGGAGATAGGCAATGACAACGCACAGCACACATCTCGCTGAAGCACAACTCATGGCTTCCCGAGACATTTCCAATGTTGGGTCTGCACTGCGTCTCACGTATGGGCAGATCGCTTCGCTGTTTCAACAGTATCGTGAGGAACTGACGCGTCGGCTTGTCGGGATGGTGAAGTCGCACGAAACGGCTGCCGACCTTGTACAGGATACCTATGTGCGGTTGCTTCGTCTCGGCGACGCGCAGGTGGTTGAGCAGCCGCGTGCGTTGCTCCATCGGATTGCCGCGAATTTGGCGATTGACCATCTGCGGAGAGAAAAAAATAGCGTCCAAGCCTTTGATGACATGGATGCCGCAACGGCGGTCCCCAGTCAGGCGCCGTCGCCGGAACGGGAGTTGCTCGCTAAGCAGCGGCTTCGTTTGTGCCTCCAGGCGATCGAACAGCTTCCTCCCCGAAGCCGTGAAGCCTTCGTGCTGTGCCGCGTGTGTGGGTACTCCTATCAGGAAATTGCCGTACGGATGGGTATTTCGGAGAGCGGGGTGGAGAAGTTACTGATGCGAGCGCTGGATCAAACTTGTGAGGCCCTGGAGGCTATCGACCGCCATCAGTGAGGATCTTGGTCTGTTAAATCGTCACACTGTATACTGGCCCCGGTTCTGTCGAGCACCTGCCGACACGACCGGATTATGCAGCGTACGGATGATTCAGACGACATGGTGCTCTCTGAAGAGGAAGCCCGGCTCAGGAAAGAGGCTGTAGCCTGGGTGATTCGTTTGCGGAACAGTGGCCTCTCACAAGAGGACCGTCAAGCCTTTGAGACCTGGCAGGCGCAGAGTCCTAAGCATGCCCTCATCTATCGCACGGTTTCTAGAGTATGGGACAGTCCGGAGCTGACTGCCGCTGCCGCTGTCATGGCGGGGGCAAGTCCGTCCAGGCTTGCATCCAAGCCGGCGTTTTCTCTGCGATGGCCCGTCCTGACAGCTGCGTGCCTTGTCTTCGTGGTGCTCCTCGCGGAACATTTTGATATTTCCATCCGCTGGCAGGCCGACTATCACACGGGGCCCGGAGAGCGGCGCACCGTTGAGTTGCCCGATCGGTCGATTGCCACACTGAATGCCCAGACAGCCATCGCGTTCTCGTATGATGCAACGGTTCGCCGAATCCGTTTGCTCAAGGGCGAAGTGTTTCTCAATGTCCAGCACGATGCGCAGCGTCCGTTTCTCGTCGAGAGCGCGGGCACCACGGTTCGAGCAGTCGGAACAGCATTTGTCGTACGAACCGACCCAGGTGGGGATCGCATTATAGTCCTCGAAGGTACTGTCGAAGTTGAATCCAAAGCGAAGACAGGCTCTCCAGTAGCTGTGACTGCCGGATCGCAGATTCAGGTGGAGCCACATCATCTCGGCCGACCGCAGGCCATCGATGTCACGACTGCTTCCTCATGGTTGCGGGGTCGGCTGGTGGTTCAGAACGTTCCATTTCTCCAGGTGCTCGAGGAACTGCAGCGGTATCATGGCGGCAGAATCCTACTTCTGAATCGACAGGTCGGTGATATCAAGGTGACCGGCACCTATAATGTCGATGATCCCGTTGGTGCGCTTGCGTTGCTCCTCCAGACAGTTCCTCTCTCAACGATCAGCCTGGCTGATCGTCTCGTCATTGTGTTTTGACCCTCGAAATCGTCGATTGGCCTAGGAACAGGTGAGGAAGAGTGTGTTCTTTCCCGTCTACAGAGAACGTGAAGTGAAAAACAGGAGGCCCTACGGGAAAGAGAACAATGGAACAACGAGATCTGCACACAAACAAATATGTAGCACCGGACAAGGCCCGCAGAGCACGGTGGGCTTACTCATGCGCGCAGCCTGTGAGCTTGACCCTCTTCATTTTTACCTGCATCACGATGGCAGCCAGTACGGTCCTTGCCCAGGACAGCGTGACCTTAGAGCCACCGCGTGCCACGGCTACCTTTAACATCGCAGCCCAGCCACTTGGGGCAGCGTTAAACTCCTTTGCGGAGGTGACGGGCTGGCAGGTTAGTGTGCCGTCGGAGCTTGTCTCCGGCATGAGTGTCTCCGGTATCAGCGGGTCACATACGCCGGAAGAGGCTCTACAGACGTTGTTAGCCGGCACAGGGCTGACCTACCGTGTGACGGGGACCAGAGCGGTCACGCTCGTGCCGGGCGCTGTTGCGCCGGCTGTCGCACCACCGATATTGGCGGAAGAGAAGAAGGTATTTCCAGAGTCCCCAGGGGAGCCGATTGGGACGGTTTCACAAAAACCAATCAAGCTCCCTGAAGTCATGGTGAAAGAGACACGAGAGCGAAAGGACTCTGCGTATACTGCTCAAGACACTTCCACTGCACTGAGAATCCCCGTTCCACTTCACGACACTCCTCGATCCATCCAGACCGTCACGAGGCAAGTGATCGAAGATCAACGAATCATTCGCCTTGATGAGGCGTTGCTCAACGTGAGCGGTGTGTCGCAATTCAGTAGTCAGGGTGGTCAGGGTGGTAACTTCATGATTCGTGGATTTGCATCGCAATTCAATGTCTTTAAGAATGGATTTCGCGACGACAGTTTCTTCAGCTCGCGCTCACAGCGGGACATCATCAACATCGAATCGATAGAAGTGGTGAAGAGCCCGCCGTCGTATTTGTATGGCCGATCGGATCCGGGCGGCATGATTCATCAAATCACCAAGGCGCCGTTAAAGGATCCCTACTATGCAGCCGAAATGATCCTCGGCAATTACGATCTCTACCGTCCACAAATAGACATCGGCGGGCCGCTGAATGAGAGCAAGACTTTAACGTATCGATTCAATGGCATGTACGAAAACGCCGGCAGTTATCGAGAAGGTGTACGCTCGGAACGGATCTTTCTCGCGCCGACTTTTGGTTGGGAACTAGGACCGCGGACGACATTTCGCTTTGAGGCCGAGTATCTCTATGACAATAGACCGATCGATCGTGGGCTGGTGGCAATCGGCGGCGGCGTGGCATCGATTCCCATTAATAATTTCCTGGGCGATCCTAGCCGGAAACTCGAGACGAATCATGGAAAGGCCACGCTGACATTCCTGCACGACTTCAATGATATGTTCAGATGGCGCACGGCGTTTAGAGCGGCCGTGGCTCGTAGCCGATACAATAGTATGGAATCCTGGTTTCTGATCGGAGACGAAAACGAAGGTAATCTGAACCTGGCGCGCTTCGTAATTCCCACAGTGACCCAAAGCCACTACTTGCAAAATGAATTGCACGGGAAATTCGCGACCGGCCCACTGGCACATAAGACGATTGTCGGGGTCGAAGTGGGGCGAGAAGTCGCATCCGAGTCGGCGTTCAGTGATTTCGGCGGTGACACGACAACGCCAGGAGCCTTTAGTTTCATCAATATCTTCAACACTAGGAACCGGTTTTTCCTCGATACGCCTCTCTCGAAATTCAGCAATAGCAAGACGGTCAATAACATCTTGGGATTCTACTTTGGGGATCACGTGAGCCTCCTGGACAATCTCCACTTGCACGGAGGCGGTCGGTTCGATTACTTCAAACAGGATCTCACGAATCGCCCGACCGATGACACGCCGGATACGACCCATACAAGTCAAACTGAACTGGCCTTTAGTCCGTCGATTGGGTTGACCTATCAACCATGGAAGCCGATCGCGCTCTTTGCCAACTATACAGAGTCGTTTGCCCCTCAAGAGCCAGGGCTCAGAAGCGCCACTGGAGGGACATTCGCGCCGGAGCGCGGAAAGGCCGTTGAGGGAGGTGTGAAGTTTCAGAGCCCGGACAATCGGTTGCGGGCGACCCTTGCAGCCTTCCATATCAAGAAGCGAAATGTCTTAACCGGCGATCCACTCAGCGGATTCGTGTTCTCTGTCCCGACCGGTGAGCAACGCAGCCAGGGAATCGAGTTCGACGTGGCGGGAAGAATTCTGCCCGGCTGGGACATCATCGCGAACTATGCCTATACCGACGCGCGAGTCACCGAGGACAACGTATTCCTTGTTGGAAGCCGGGTTCCCAACTCAGCGCTCCACCAAGGGAGAGTCTGGAGTACCTATTTCGTGCAGGATGGCCCATTGAAAGGGCTTGGTGTAGGTCTCGGGATGTTTGCACAGGGCAAGCGAAACGGCGTGTTCCAATGTACGGATCCCGCCAATTGCCAGGCTTCGTTTGAGCTCCCTGGATACGCACGTATGGATGCCGCTGTGTACTATAGAAAGCCGGAGTTTTTCACGCGCACGAATCTTCTCGCCTCCATTAATTTTACCAATCTGTTAGACCAGCGCTACTTTAGCGGTACACAGAATTTCAGGGAGATTGTTTATACCGGGGCACCATTTACGGTGATCGGATCCCTGAAGTTCGAGTTTATGTAATCGAGAGGCGTGTATTTTGACATCATAGAGATCGTGTGAGCACATGTAGGGTCCCGACCCGTTGCGTTCAGGGTTCTACTTGCGAGGGGTCGGGGGTGCCGCTGTCTCTGGTAAGCTTCGAAAATGGGAGGCTCCAATATTGAGAACTACCACCTAAATGGCAAATTCAGTGCGAGGTAATAGCCGATGCACTGTTGAGGAGAGGGTATCCGATCCGTATTGCAGAGAAAGTGCTTGGTGCTAACTTTGTCCGCGCCTTTACGGACGCATGGGGTTGCTGACTCAAATTCAATTTAAGGCCCAACAGGCGACTATAAATAATGAGAACGCTCGGCGTTGTTGCGACGTTCCCCTCTGACCTTGCCCAAGCTCAAAATAGTTCGAACGGGCGCCTGTCGTAGGTGCGCCCGTTCGAGATGATGATTGACGCAACCATGAGAATCGCTAGGTGCCAGCTGCCCGAAGTTCTTGGCGACATAGAGCGCGCCACGTCTCTGATGCGCGACTACGCATTCCAGGCTGAACGTCAAGGTGCGGATCTGGTTTGCTTCCCCGAGTGCTTTCTTCAGGGATACGACATTCGTCCGGAATACATCGCCAGTGTCGCCGTAGAGCTCAGCTCGCCAATGTTTAACGATGTGCTTAGATCGTTCGTCTCGATTCTGCCTGTCATGGTTTTCGGTATGATCGAAAAGGCAGACGGCTTTGCTTATAACTCGGCATTAGCCATACAAGGTGGCAAAGTAATTGCTCATTACAGAAAGAGGCATCTCCTTGACGGAGAGGCAAAGGTGTTTGGGCGCGGAAATGGTTTCCCGGTATTCGATGTCTGCGAGAAAAAGGTGGGCATCAACATCTGTCACGACCTAAATGTCTCCAAGTCGATCGAGTCTGCAGCGGCTTCTGGTGTCTCCGTGCTTGTATGTCCATGCAACAACATGCTGCCGCGTGTGACAGCGGAGGAATGGAAGTGTCGGCATAACGAGATCAGAGCGCGCCATGCCAAAGCCCATGGCGTGTGGATCCTCTCATCCGACGTAACCGGCGAACGAGGCCAGTGTATATCTTATGGCCCAACGGCCGTGATTGATCCGACGGGGGCCATCATCGCTCAGGTCCCGCTTCAAGAGGTAGGAATGGTCGTGGCGGAGGTCGGGTTTGTTTAATCTATTGCGAGATGGAGACCAGGCTCTACGTATCGCCTTGGCTAGCGAGCGTGAATGTGATACGGAACCGTGGGTGCCAAGCCGAGCTGTTCCTGTGACAGTAGCCTTCCTCAGATAATATAGCCCGAACAGAGTTTGGCACTTAGCGCTTTAGCAAGGCTTGAGAGCGTGCGGATGGTGACTTTGAGGGAATTGGTAAAATGAAGGAGTTTATCAGTGACGATGATCTGCAAACGTTTGAAGAATGGTTAAGGTACCAGGCTCTTGACACTTCCATGATGACCACGGAGGAGTTAGCGACCTGGCAGTGCTGTTTCGAGGAGACGCAAAAGCAGCGTGCTGCGAGTTCGGATGCTGGGCTGATGAATCTCAAAGCAGTTCCAGGGGAGAGTAAATTCGCGGTCGGGGTTCGTGAGGGAACAGACCTGTTCCTTGTGTTATGGGTACGGCGCAATCAACAAGGAGAGTATTGTATTCTGAAGCCGATGAGGGACAGGCCGGTGAACCTGCATGGCAGCTCTCATAGTGACGGCACCCTTCATCACAGAATTGTAAGGCAAAAGTTTCTATCAGATCATAAGTCCACGGCATTCCCCATTATGAATGGATTTACACCAAAGGAAACTGGAGCCATCTTTAATCCAACGGCATTCACCGGTATCGTGGAGGTTGCATCAGGAATTCTTGGGCCACGGCATGGTTGCATCGGGGTATCTCTTGCTGAGCCCGGTTTCAGGCTGCCTGACTATACCTGGGCGTATCAAGTCTTATCCCAGACGGTTTTTCGTGAAGTATCGCCGCACGTTGTGGTGTCAATCATGCGCAAGAAATCCTCCTGCTAAATGAAGTGCCACTGCGCTCCTCGACATTGATGCAAAATGGTCCGTCAAAGCGTTATGCGATCCCGGCCCGATTATGGACATCCGATATTTGGTCGATTGTAAGGACGCGATTTCCCTCATTGCCCGTTGGTTATTCGACGAATGGGGGCGATTTCTTCCCGGTTCGTCCTTCGAGGGTGGTGTTGCCCGATTACATGAACGGCTCCATTGTGATCAACTGCCGCTGACGTTGGTGGCGATGGAGGCTGGGGCCGCTATTGGCACCGTCAGCCTGATTCCTTGCGACATGGAGACGAGGCCTGACTTGTCGCCCTCGCTGGCAAGCCTCTACGTGGCACCGGACCACCGGCGATGTGGTATCGGATCGGCATTGATAGAAGCTGCCGTAAGAGAGGCCAAGCGTGTGGGCATTGATTCGCTCTTCCTCTTTACCGACAGCAGCCAAGCCCTCTATGCCAAGCATGGTTGGCAAACAGTAGAGTCGTGTCTCTATCGCAACCGAGCAGTCGTGATTATGAGGAAGTCTGTCGTATGACCACGGACCTGCTCGTGACAGCGATGCTCCCCATGTTGCACAAGTTGTGCGACGGGCAAGTCAGTATCGCCATCGGAGGATCGCGAACCAAGGGATCAGCGGATCAGTGGTCTGATCTCGATGTCTATCTCTTTTCGATGACCGTCATCCCACGCGCAGACCGAGAAACTGTGGTCTCAACCATGCTGCCGAATGTCTGCAACGTGACCTCATGGGGTTGTGATGACCCGTTTCTTGAGGGAGGAACAGATTTTGAGCTTGAAGGCGTTCGCGTGGAATGCTGGCATCGCAAGGAAGCCTCCGTGGAAGAGAAGCTGCAGGCCTCATTCAAGGGAGAGATCACGCGACAGTATTCACCCTGGGCGGTCATGGGATTTTTCGACCATGCGGTGCTGGCGGATATTCGCTCGATGCAGATTGTGGTCGACCCCCAAGGAATTCTAGCCCAGTGGAAGAAACAGGTGAGTTCCTATCCCGAAGCCTTGCGTCGATCATTGCTGGATCGGTTCATGCGCTGGGCTGAGTTCTGGATGGGCAATCCCCATTGCCAGAGTGCAATCGAACGGGCGGATCTGATCTACACTTCTGCCATTGTCCAGCATACACTACAGGCACTCATCCAAGTGCTGTTCGCTCTGAATCGAGAATACTTTCCCGGTGAGAAGCAGCTCGCCTTGGCGATGGACAAGCTTTCCTTAAGACCGCAAGGGCTATCCGAGAGGATACGCTACATACTCAACCCAGGAATGGAAATGGGACGAGACGAACTGGCCGCGCAGGCCAGCGCACTCGCCGATCTGGTTAAAGAAACAAAGTGCTTGGTGTTGTCCGACCAGAACTAACCCAAGTTGTGTGGGCGCAGCAGCGTTTCTCCAGCAGGCCTCCTCTCTAGTGAGAATCGAGGACATGCGCGTCTCTCGGATTGCGGGACTCAATCTGTTCGTAGAAATCTTGGGAATTGTCAGCCCAGGACTATCTTGGAGCTGGGGTGAGGAAATAATTTCGCATTCCGTCTAAGTAGTACACAACGACTCAGTCATCAGAGAAGGGGCGCGGTTGCCAAACCGCGCTAGCTGTTCCCTTCAATGCAGATGGCCATCGAGCTCACCGACTGAGAACACGAGCGAAACCCTACAGAGGTTCACTGTGGTTCGGGATGAAAGCATAACCGACATCCCGCGCTCTTGGTGTGTCTGAAGCGCAGAGGGGGATTGCATTGGTATCCGAAGAGCGTACAGGCGTCACGACACTCGTCGAGCTTCTTCGTAGGAGAGCCGACGATCTCGCGGAGCAACCCGCGTTCATCTTTTTAACTGACGGTGAGACGGAGGCCGGCGAGCTGACGTACGGTGAATTGGATCATCGCGCGCGGGCCATTGCGGCTCGGCTTCAATCATTGTGCGCACAAGGTGAGCGGGCCATTCTTCTCTATCCACCAGGGCTTGACTACATTGCCGCATTCTTCGGCTGCCTCTATGCGGGCGTCGTCGCCGTACCAGCCTATCCACCGCAACGAAAACGAATGCTGGGACGATTGCGGGCGGTACTCACCGACTCAGGAGCGAGCTTAGCGCTGGCAACGGCGAAGGTTCATGCCGGCGTTGAGCGGCTGAGTCGGCAGGATTCCGGAATGGCAGAGTTCGGGGACGTGCAGTGGCTTGAAACCGACGTTCCGGCTGAAGGGATCGAAACTATCTGGCGGACGCCGTCCGTGGCCGGGGAGACGCTCGCGTTTCTTCAATACACATCGGGGTCGACCGGTACCCCGAAGGGCGTCATGGTGAGTCATGAGAATCTGTTGCATAACCAGCGGATGATTCAAGAGGCGTTCGGTCACGGCGAGCACACGACCGTCCTCGGGTGGCTGCCCCTCTATCACGATATGGGACTGATCGGGAACGTCCTGCAGCCGCTCTATCTCGGTCGGCCCTGCGTGTTGATGTCGCCCGTGCATTTCATGCAGAAGCCGTTTCGATGGCTGTCTGCGATCTCACGGTATCGCGCAACCACCAGCGGGGCACCGAATTTCGCCTATGACCTCTGTGTCCGTCAGATTTCCGTGGAGGAACGAGAACAATTGGATCTCAGCTCCTGGTCGGTAGCGTTCAACGGAGCTGAACCCATTCACGCGGGAACGTTGGATCGCTTCGCGGACATGTTCGGTTCCTGCGGGTTCAGGCGTGAAGCCTTTTATCCTTGTTACGGATTGGCTGAGGCAACATTGTTTGTGTCAGGTGGTGAGCATCGGGCGGCGCCCATTCTCAAGCTTGCTGAAAAGGCTGCGCTGGAGAAGGGCGAAGTGATCGCGGCCTCCCGGGTCGACAGCTCCGCGACTCGACTGGTCGGGTGTGGGCGCACCGCCGTTGATCAGCAAATGATCATCGTCAATCCGGATACCTGCTTGCGCTGTCTCCAGGGTCAAGTCGGAGAGATTTGGGTCAAGGGCGCCAGTGTGGCGCAGGGATACTGGAATCGCGAGGAACCCACGGCACAGACATTCGCCGCCACGCTCGGGGATACCGGAGAAGGTCCATTTCTCCGAACCGGCGACCTCGGAGTGATTCACGATGACGAACTGTTCATTGTCGGCCGATTGAAGGATCTGGTCATCATTCGTGGCCGGAACCATTATCCGCACGATATCGAGGCGACGGTACAGGACAGTCATTCTTCACTCAGGTCAGGTTGCGGCGCGGTGTTCTCCATCCCGGTCGATGATGAGGAACGATTGGTGGTGGTACAGGAAGTGGCCGGTCATTCGTCGGTCGCTCTCGACTCTGTCGCCGCGGGAGTCAGCCGAGCGGTCACGGAACATCATGAAGTTCAGGTGTATGCCGTCGTCCTGATCAAGCCCGGCACGCTACCTAAGACCTCAAGCGGGAAAGTTCAGCGGCACCTCTGCCGCGCGAAGTTTTTAGCCCATGAACTGGAGGCCGTTCACACCACGTTGCATGATGGGCAAGTGGAAAGAGAGGCCGATGTTGCTGCTGCTGATGTCGATGATGAGACGGTTGCACGAGTGGCTGAAATCTGGACTCAGGTGCTTGGCCGTCCTCACGTGGGGCCTCAGGACAATTTTTTTGAGCTTGGCGGAGATTCGTTGCGTGGGACACAGGTGCTGGCCAAACTGCACGACGTGTATGGCGTCGATCTTCCTCTTGAATTGCTGTTCGACGCTCCTACGCCCGTGGGTCTGGCAGCGCAAGTCCGATCAACATCTCAATCGACGCCGACGCGTCACCTTTTAGACCCGACTACTCCCGGAGATATCACGCCCCTGTCCTTCTCTCAACAGCGGTTCTGGTTTCTCGATCAACTGTCTGCGGACAGCTCATTCAACAATATTCCGGTTGCCTTGCGAATCAGAGGAGTGCTCGACTTGGCGGCGCTTCATCGTGCTCTGAAGGAAATCGTGCGACGCCATGAGATTCTTCGCGCGCGTTTCGTCGTCGATCACGATCATCCGGCTCAGGTGATCGATCCACAGTATGAACTTCCACTCCCGGTCGAAGATCTGACTAATTTGTGCGGGGCAGTTCAGGAGGAGCACGTCTCGCTGTGGATGTCGAACGAAGCTCACCAAGCGTTTGATCTGACGACAGGTCCGTTGATTCGCGTGCGACTGCTTCGTCTGACTCAGACGGACCAGATTCTGCTGCTCACGATCCATCACATCGTGGCTGACGGCTGGTCCATGAGAATTGTCGGCCACGAATTGACGCGGTTGTATGAGGCCTTCACGAAGGGGATGGACGCTCTTCTCCCGCCACTGCCAAGGCAGTACCGGGACCTAATCCGGTATCAGCGGCAATGTGTGGACAGTGAAGTATGGAAGCGTCAAGAAACATACTGGCGACGCCAGCTGGGGACCGTCCCAAACGTGCTTGAATTACCGAGCGATCGTCCCCGGCCCGCGGTACAGGGGCAGAAGGGAGATCGGTATGGCTGGTCTATCCCTGAAGACATCGGGAGACGGCTTCACGAGATTGGGTGCAGGCACCAGGCGTCATTATTCATGACGATGCTGGCTTCATTCGACGTATTGTTGGCCCGCTACAGCGGACAGTCGGAGTTCTGCGTCGGTACGCCGGTGGCCAACCGCTCTCAGCCGGAATGCGATTCCCTCATTGGTTGTTTCGTCAACACGGTCGCATTGCGCGTGGATCTGACGGGTGATCCCTCTTTTCTCGAGTTGCTGACACAGGTGCGCAAGACCGTGCTTGAGGCGCAGGCCAACCAAGACCTTCCGTTTGAACGATTGGTGGATGCACTTCATGTCCCGCGCAGTCTCAGCCATACGCCGCTGTATCAGGTGATGATGACCTTGGAAGAAGAGCAACCCGAGCTCTGCCGGCTGGATGGTCTGGATGTGTGCCGGATGAAGACGAGCACCCGAACCTCCCTGTTCGATCTCACGCTTGAACTGACGGCGATGAAAGACGGCCGGTTAGAAGCGGTGTTTGAGTACAGCACGGATCTGTTCAGCGGTGAAACCATCGCACGCATGGCCGGACATTTTCAGGCATTGCTCAGACAGATCGTGCTGAGTCCTGACGACCGTGTGAGCGAACTCGGCATGCTCGGCGAAGATGAACGAAGGTATCTGCTTCAGAGCTGCAATGCGACAGCGGCGGACTATCCGCAGGAACTGTGTCTCCATCAGCTGTTCGAACAACAGACAACGCTCACACCGGATGCCGTCGCGATGGTGTGGAACGGTGTGTCGTATAACTATCGGTCACTCAATGCACAAGCCAACCAGTTAGCCCGGTATCTCAAGCGGCAGGGCGTTGAGACGGAAAGCCGCGTCGCACTGTGTCTGGAGCGTTCCTTGGAGATGGGGACGGCCCTGCTCGGCGTGCTGAAAGCAGGGGCATCCTATGTACCGATGGACCCTTCTGTTCCTTATGAGCGATCACGCGTGATGATCGAGGACAGCGGGGCGCGATTGCTGCTCACCCAAAAGCGGTTTGCCGCGCACTTTCACGACGTGGCGATTCCGGTCATCTCGCTGGATGAGATAGGGCCGGTGCTGGCGTCCTTGCGCGATTACGATTTGCCTCCGGCTACGGCACCTCAGAATGTGGCGTACGTGTTGTATACCTCCGGGACGACCGGCCAACCGAAGGGAATAGAGATTTCGCATCGCGCGCTCGTCAATCACAGCACGGCTATGGCGAAGCACTATGGGCTTCAGCCCACCGACCGTGTGCTGCAATTTGCATCGATCAGTTTCGATGTCGCGGCCGAGGAGTACTTTCCCACGTGGTCGGCGGGTGCATCGGTGGTGTTGCGTCCGAACGAGCCGGTGCCGGAGTTTTCCGATTTGCGGCGGTTTATCGATGACCACGGTCTCTCGGTGCTGAATTTACCGACTCCTTACTGGGCTGAATGGATTGAAGCCTGTGAACAGGACGGAACGGTTCTCCCGAAGTCGCTCCGTTTGGTGATCGTAGGAAGTGAGAAGGCGTTACCGGAGAGTTTGACCCGGTGGCAACGACTTGCCGGTGAGCGCATCGCCTGGTGCAATTCGTATGGCCCGACCGAAGCGACCATCACGGCGAGCTTTTTCATGCCTGAGCGGCCGGAGGATTGGACCTCCGCATCCACGGTGCCGATCGGACGGCCTATCGCCAATGTCGAATTGTATGTTCTCGACTCGGCGTGCCGGCCGGTGCCCATCGGCGTGGCGGGCGAACTGTACATCGGCGGAGTCGGTCTGGCGAGAGGATACTCTCGCCAGACGGATCGGACGGCTGAGAAGTTTGTTCCGCACTGCTTCAGCCGTGAACCTGGCCGACGATTGTATCGAACGGGTGATAGAGCTAGGCGGCGCGCTGATGGCAATGTGGAATTTCTCGGTCGATACGATGCTCAGATCAAAGTGCGGGGTTTTCGTGTCGAACCAGCCGACATTGAGTGTTCGGTCAAGCAACATCCCGATGTCAAAGATGCGCTCGTCCTACAGGAGGTTTCGGGCTCGGCTGCGGGTGTCCGGGCGAAAGAGCCGAGATTGGTCGGGTATGTCGTGCCTCGAGGTGAAACCGTCACGACGGGGCAAGATCTGCGAGCGTTTCTCGCCGAACGGCTTCCCGGATACATGATTCCAGCCGAATGGATCTTTCTCGATGCCGTGCCGCTGACGCCGCGCGGGAAGGTGGATCGCCAAGCCCTCAGAGCCCATGCGGGACGGATTCAGAAAGCGGAGCCACCGTCGGCACTCCTGCAGACCGATATTGAGCGGACCATCGCGGAGATTTGGAAGGCGGTCCTTGGAGTGGAGTCAGTGGGCCGACAGGACAATTTCTTCGATCTGGGAGGGCATTCCCTTCTTCTCACCAAAGTGCTGGCGCAAGTGCGTGCCATCGGCACACGACCATTGACCATGGTGGATCTGTTCCAATATCCGACGGTACAGGATCTTGCCGCGTATCTCAACGATGACCGAACGTCGAAGGAAGCGGATGGGGAGTGTGCTCAAGCTGAAGGGATGCAACAGACCAAGGCTCGGCGCCTGGCAGGCCTACGACGCCTGCAGCGGCAGCGAGAGCAACGTCAGACGACGACGGATAGGACCTAAGATGAATCGGAGCGGCGGACATCAGATCAGCGATCACGATGGATTGGACCTGGCGGTCATCGGATTGGCATGCCGTTTTCCAGGAGCCCATGACAGCGCGACGTTCTGGAGGAACCTACGTGATGGAGTGGAATCCATTACGAGACTCGGCGAGGAAGATCTGCAATCAGCTGGGGTCCATGAACGACTGCGCCATGATTCCAACTATGTCCGCATGCGAGGCATCATCGACGGGATTGATCTGTTCGATGCCGATTTCTTCGGCGTCACACCCAAGGAAGCCGAGCTCATGGATCCGCAACATCGGCTGTTTCTCGAATGTGCATGGGAGACATTCGAACATGCGGGATACGATCCGGAACGGTTTGGCGGATCGATCGGCGTCTATGCGGGATCAAGCACGAGCGGCTATCTGTTCAATCTTTTCCCTCAGGGCGTGCTGTTGCAGTCGGCTTCCGATATGGCGGGTATTCTCGGCGTGGAGAAAGATTCGCTCCCCACTCGCGTGTCTTACAAGTTGAACCTCGAAGGGCCGAGCATCGCGGTGCAAACCGCCTGTTCCACATCCCTGGTCGCCGTTCACTTGGCTTGTCAGGGCCTGCTCGCAGGCGAATGCGACATGGCATTAGCCGGAGGAGTGTCCATCAACGTGCCACAAAAAGTCGGCTATCTCTATCAGAAGAGCGGCATTGCCTCCCCGGACGGTCACTGCCGGGCCTTTGATGCGGACGCGAGAGGAACAGTCGGCGGAAGCGGTATTGGTATCGTGTTGTTGAAACGATTCGAGGATGCGGAGGCCGACGGCGACCATATTTTAGCGCTCATTAAGGGCACCGCGATCAATAACGACGGTGCGCAAAAGGTCGGGTACACGGCGCCGCGCGTTGAAGGACAGTCCAAGGTGATCAGGGCGGCACATGTGGCGTCCAGGATCGAGCCAGAGTCGATATGTTACGTCGAGGCTCACGGAACAGGGACGCCCATGGGTGATCCGATAGAAGTGGCGGCTCTTACACACGCATTTCGTAACGGGACCGACAAAAAAGGGTTTTGTGCCATCGGATCAGTGAAGACCAACATCGGCCACCTCGATGCGGCGGCAGGGATCGCAGGGCTGATCAAGACGACTCTCGCGCTCACACACAAGCAAATTCCTCCCAGCCTGCACTTCTCATCCCCGAACCCGGAAATCGATTTTGCCGAGACGCCGTTTTACGTCAATACGAAACTGACCGACTGGAGTTCGCACGACTCTCCTCGTCGGGCCGGTGTCAGCTCGTTCGGCCTCGGCGGCACCAATGCCCATGTGGTCATGGAAGAAGCGCCTGTCTCCGAGCACGACAATCACCGGTTCGATCACCGTCGGCGACTGATCGTGCTATCCGCTAAATCCGAAGCGGCGTTGAATGAGATGTCGGTTAGACTGGCGGCACATCTTCAGCAATGCACCGCGACTGAGCTGGCAGACGTCGCCTATACCTTGCAGACCGGCCGAAAGGCATTTCTCCATCGGCGATGGGTCGTGGCCGACACTGTCGAAGCTGCGGCCCGAGCGTTGAGTCGGCAGGATTTCGTGAAAGCGAGTAGTCGTGCCGGCGAACCGAGGCCGGTGATATTTCTGTTCCCCGGGCAGGGTGCCCAGTATCGAACGATGGGCCGCGACCTCTACGCGCAAGAACCGGTTTTTCGTGAACAGGTGGACCGATGCGCAGACGCTCTCGCTCCCCACATGGGGCTGGATATCAAGCCCATTCTCTTTGATGAGTCCCCGGCGGATCCTGACAGACTCAACCGTACCGCCTTCACGCAACCGGCCTTGTTTGTAATGGAGTATGCCCTTGCCAAGCTCTGGATGAGTCTCAATGTGCATCCCTCCGGCATGATCGGACATAGCGTCGGTGAATACGTTGCTGCTTGTCTGTCCGGGGTCTTCTCGCTTGAGGATGCGTTGCGACTCGTCGCGGTTCGTGGTCGACTCATGCAAAGTACGGCGTCCGGTTCGATGCTGGCGGTGTCGATATCGGAAGCTGATGCAACAGCCCTCCTTGACGCCGGTGTGGATCTGGCGGCAGTCAACGCGCCCAATCAGTGTGTGCTGTCGGGAGCTCAGCCCACGATCACGAATCTGCAAGAAACATTGGCGAAAAAAGGCATAGAGAGTGTACGACTCCAAGTTTCCCATGCGTTCCATTCACGCGTGATGGACCCCATCCTGGAATCCTTCAGCGCACAGGTTGCCGGCGTCGCGCGCCACACGCCGACCATTCCCTGGATTTCCAACCTGACCGGCGATTGGATTGTCCCCGCTCAGGCCATGGATCCGTCCTACTGGACCAATCACTTGCGGCGGACCGTCCGCTTCGCCGACGGTATTGAGACGCTCTGCAGGAACCCCGAGCGGATTCTGCTCGAAACAGGTCCGGGACAGACCTTGCGTACGCTGGCTCAGCGACAAATCGATCGACGACCGGTGATGGCGCTGGCTTCTTTGAGCAAACCGGCAAATGGATTATCGGCTACATCCGAACACTCAAACTTTCTCGAAGCAGTCGGGTATCTGTGGGCAACCGGCACGGCAATCGACTGGGCGGCATTGTATCGAGGCGAACGTCCACGGCGACTTCCCCTCCCAACCTATCCGTTTGAACGCAGACGGTTCTGGGTAGGACCCATCAAACAGGCAGGCGAGCCGGACCAGATCACAGGGCTGACCAAGAAACCCAATATCAGCGATTGGTTCTATGAACCATCGTGGAGACGATCGACGACGGTTTCACAGGCCGAGGCTGCGCAGGAGGGTACGTGGCTGGTCTTTGTCGGTGAACGAGATGAGGGGGCCGGAATTGTCCGGAAATTGGAATCTGAAGGAAGGCCGGTCGTGACGGTGTCGGCCGGTGAGCGATACGAACGGCTGACAAAGTCAACGTATTCGATCCGACCGGCGGTTCGTGAAGATTATCACAAACTGATTCAGGATTTGCGGGAGCAGGACCTCCGGCCGAATCGAGTGATGCATTGCTGGAACCTGCAATCCATTCACGGTTCGTTGTCACTCGAAACGTTTCGTCACGCGCAAGACCGAGGCTTTCACAGTCTTCTGTTCCTCTCGCAGGCTTTGGGAAGCAGAATTTCAATGGACCCGACAGACATCTGTATTCTGACATCAGGACTCCATGATGTGACCGGTGAAGAAACGTTGCGTCCGGAACCGGCACCGGTCGTCGGAGTCTGTCGGGTCATTCCACAGGAATACACCAACCTCACCTGTCGTGTAGTCGATCTCGAAGCACCGAAGAACGAACAGAATCTGTTGTCGCCGAGCGTGATCGACAGACTCTTGGCTGAAAACACCGTTCGAAAGGATGAACCTGTCATTGCGTATCGGGGAATGCATCGGTGGGTTCAAACATTCCAGCCGGTGAAGCTGGAACATCCGAAGGGGCAGGCGGCTTTGCTTCGAACTCATGGTGTCTATCTCATTACCGGAGGGCTTGGAGGAGTCGGTCTTCAACTCGCCGAGTATCTCGTCCGAACCGTCAAGGCACGCCTCGTCCTGATCGGTCGGTCCAAGCCGACTGAAGAACAAACACTGCGGTTGAAGACACTCGAAGAGCTGGGCGGAGAAATTCTCACCGTCCAAGCGGATGTGGCCGATGAGCGGCACATGCGTTTCGCGCTCGCGCAGACTCTGGAACGCTACCACGCCTTGCACGGAGTGATCCATGCAGCCGGTATAGCCGGAGGGGGGTTGATCGACCTCAAAACCATGGAGGCTGTGGAGACAGAGTTCGCTCCCAAGGTAGTCGGAGCTTTCGTCCTCGACCAGGTATTACGGAACGTCTCCCTGGATTTTATTTGTTTTTGTTCCTCCTTGAACGCGCTGAACGGCGGAGTAGGGCAAAGCGGCTATTGTGCCGCCAACGCCACATTGGACGCGCTGGCTCATGCGTTCTCGAAGCGCGGATCGCATGTCATCTCCATCAATTTCGATCGGTGGAATCAAGTGGGAATGGCGGTACAAGCCGAAGCCAGGCTGAAAGCCCTGCAGATCGAAGATTCGGCATTCGACGGCATGTCGGCGTCGCAAGCGCAGGATGCATTCGGCCGGATATTGCATGGATGGACGTCTCCACAGGTCATCGTGTCCGTTCGTGACTGCATCTCGATAGTGGAGCAGAGCGCCAAAACCGGATTGCCGCAGGTCGTTGGTCTGACCAATGGACAAGATGCGGACAACGAGTCGATCCGAGGCAAAGCCGAGCTGATGGGAGATGCGACGATTGAGGAAAAGGTAACGTTGGTGTGGAAGCAAATCCTCGGCGTTGATCACGTCGGTTTGCATGACGACTTTTTCAGGTTGGGCGGTGAGTCACTGGCAGCTCTACAGATCTTGAACCGCGTACAGGAAGTTGTCGGCATGGAGGTCTCTCTTAAAAAGTTTTTTGAAGGTCCCACGGTTGCGGGACTTTCCGAACAGATTCAGCGTCAAAAAGAGGGCGGCATTACGACGGTACCGGACATTGTTCCGCTTCCTCGAAAAACTCGCTCTCAGATGAGTTCCTTACGCTCGGATGACTTGGGTAGATCGCAACCATGAGGGATGCACGACAATGAGTTTGATCCGCTTCTTATACCGTAACTCCTGGCGACTGGTCATGCTCTCCATGGTCGCCGGACTGATCAGCGGGCTGGCAAGCGCGGGAATCATCGCCTTGATTAACTCGGCTCTGGAGGAGAGTGAGCGCACGGTAGCTCTCGGAGGAGGTTTTCTCGCGGGTGTCGTCCTCGCGGTCGTGACGAAGGCCTTTTCGGAAGTTGTCCTGACGCGACTGGGCCAGGACATCATCGCGCAATTGCGGCTGCATCTCAGTGAACAGATTCTTCGTGCTCCTCTCCGGCACGTCCAGGAACTCGGGCGACATCGATTACTGGCCGCACTCAACGAAGACACCGATGTCATTGCACAGGCCTATGTGCAGATTCCGCTAATTTGCGTCAACGGTGCGACGGTGGTCGGGTGCCTGGCCTACCTCGGCTGGCTTTCATGGCCCATGCTGGCCGTCGTGCTCGGCTTCATGGTTTTCGGCGCCCTCTCGTTTCACGCGCAGGAAAAACGGGCTCTGCACTCGTTCAAGCAGGCTCGAGAAACAAGCGACACTCTTTTTCGTCATTTTCAATCGATCCTCGAGGGCATTAAAGAGCTCAAGCTTCACCGTGAACGGCGGCAGGCCTTTCTCGCCACGGCCCTTAGACCGACCGTGACCGCCTATAAGCGCGACTTTGTCGAAGGCATGACGGTGTATGCCATCGCGACCAACTGGGGCATGTTTCTGTTCTATGCGGTCATCGGGCTTGTGTTATTCGTCTTTCCTGAATGGCTGGCGCTGACTCCTCAGGCGATCGCCGGATCGACGCTTGTGCTCCTGTACATGATGGGGCCCTTCGCTCAGATCGTTGAAACCCTGCCGAACGTCGGCCGTGCCGATGTCGCGCTGGAAAAAGTCGAGGCATTGGGACTGTCGCTGGCCACGGCTTCCACGCAGGACCAGATCGAGAAACGAGAAAGGATCGTGGCAAATGCCGCCGGTGGACCGGTCCTCAACACCGGATGGAATCGGATCGAGCTGGCAGGCGTGACGCATCGCTACTACAGGGAAGATGAAGAAGGCAGTTTTCATCTTGGCCCGATCGACCTCAGCTTCACTCCGGGTGAACTGGTATTCCTTGTCGGCGGCAACGGCAGTGGGAAAACGACGCTGGCTTTGCTCCTGCTTGGTCTCTACGCCCCGGAATCTGGGGCGATTCGTCTCGACGGTGTTCCGATCGACGAAGTCAACCGTGAGAACTATCGCCAGCTCTTCTCCGCCGTGTTTTCGGACTACCACTTATTCGACACGTTGTTCGGCTTGAATCAGATCGGCCTAGATCGCCACGCACGCGAATATGTGGATCGTCTTCAGCTTCGAGAGAAAGTGCAGATCAGAGGCGGAGAGTTCTCTACTCAATCCCTGTCACAAGGACAACGCAAGCGCCTCGCATTGTTGACCGCCTATCTCGAAGACCGTCCGTTCTATGTGTTCGACGAGTGGGCAGCGGATCAAGATCCGGTATTTCGTAGAGTCTTCTACATGGAATTATTGCCGGAATTGAAGGCCCGCGGAAAAACAGCGCTCGTCATTACCCACGATGATCAATACTTCGCGGTCGCGGATCGATGTCTCCGGATGGATCTTGGGAAGATCACCTCTGTGACAGAAGCGGTGGGCGCATTGCAGTAAGCAGCATGACGGATAACACGCGGCAGGCACGCAGCAGTCGTCTTGCCGTCTTTGTGAAGGAAGGAGCGCAAGATGGCTGTCCATGTGGATGAGATGAGGAAGATGTTCTCGACGAAGCCGCATTCGGTCGTGGGGGACAGAGACCACAATCCATATTTGAATCGACAGGCAGAGCGTGAGTCGAATGCCCGTAGTTATCCGAGACGGTTACCCTTGGCGCTCAGCAAAGCCAAAGGCATCTATGTGCAGGATACCGAAGGGCGAACCTACATCGATTGTCTCGCCGGTGCCGGCGCGTTGACGTTGGGACACAATCATCCGGTCGTCCTGGAGGCCATCCAACAGCTGTTGGAGGAAGGCGTTCCCTTTCAGACGCTCGATCTGACCACGCCGGTGAAGGATCGCTTTGTCGATGCGCTGTTCGGTGCATTGCCGAAAGCGTTCGCGGAAGAGGCGCGGATCCAGTTCTGCGGTCCCTCCGGAGCCGACGCAGTGGAGGCTGCCGTCAAGCTGGTGAAGACGGCGACTGGGCGTCGAACGATTCTCTCGTTTCACGGCGCATACCACGGGATGACGCACGGAGGGATGGCGCTTACCGGTCATCTCGCACCGAAAGCCGCCGTCAGCGGTCTGATGCCGGATGTCCAGTTCCTTCCATACCCGTACGAATATCGTTGCCCGTTCGGTGTGGGCGGCGAGGAGGGCCATCGTCTCTCCAGTACCTATATCGAGCGGTTGCTCGACGATCCTAACAGCGGAGTCGTCTCACCGGCGGCTGTCATTCTGGAAGTCGTTCAGGGAGAGGGGGGGGTGATTCCTTCACCGGATGCCTGGCTCCGGGACATTCGTCGTATCACCAAAGATCGCAACATCCCGTTGATCATAGATGAGATTCAGACCGGATTGGGACGAACCGGGTCACTATTTGCGTTCGAACGGGCCGGGATCATTCCCGATGCGGTGGTCTTGTCGAAGGCGATCGGTGGTGGATTGCCGTTGAGTGTGGTCGTGTACCGAGCTGAGCTGGATCAATGGCAACCGGGAGCGCATGCCGGCACCTTTCGCGGCAATCAGATGGCCATGGCGGCAGGAGCCGCGACGATAGAGTTCGTCAGGACCCATCGACTCGATCAGCACGCGCAGATCATGGGAGAGCGCCTCCTGTCACATCTGCGTCAGGCTCAGGCGTCTTTGCACAGTTTCGGCGACGTACGTGGCCGTGGATTGATGCTCGGGGTTGAGATCGTCGATACCAACGGGCGTCCGGATGCCAGAGGCGTTTATCCCGCGGCTCCTGAGCTTGCGCGGAAGATCCAGGCGCAGGCGCTCAGTCGTGGTTTGATCCTCGAACTGGGAGGACGCAATGGATGCGTGGTGCGGTTCTTGTCGCCGCTGATTGTGACGGAGCAAGAGATCGACACGATCGCCTCCATTTTCTATGAGGCGGCTCGAACAGCGGAGCAAGGTGCCCACTGATGAACAGGATCGTTCGTGTCGTGATTGTTGCTGTACTCGTCTTGGTATGCGGCATGGGCTATGCGGTGATGAACCTTCGCGCCTCGCTGCCGATCTTGGACGGGAGGTCGGAAGTGAGTTCCCTGCAAGAGCCGGTCGTTGTCACCCGGGATGTCTATGGTATTCCGACCATTGCGGCCGGATCACGAACGGACGCGATCCGTGCCTTGGGCTATATCACCGCGCAAGATCGGCTGTTTCAAATGGATTGTCTGCGGCGAAGCGCGGCCGGCCGGCTCGCCGAGATTTTCGGGGAGGCTGCGCGCGACAACGATCTCAGGCGGCGGACGTTCGGACTCAACAGCACAGCGAGGGCCATTGCCGCACGGTTGCCCGTCGATCAGCGAGAGGTGCTCGATGCCTATGCCGAAGGTGTGAACGACTATCTCCTTCACAAGAGCACACTTCCATTCGAATTTCTGCTGCTTGGGTATGAGCCCGATCCCTGGAAGGCCGAAGACAGTCTGCTCGTCCTCCTGGAAATGTTTCATGTGCTGAGCGGAACCGACGAAGAGGAGCGCATGAAGACCGTGATGACGGAGACATTGCCTTCCGAGGTCGTTGCGTTTCTCGTTCCGGAGACGGATCCCTATACGGATGCCTTGTTGGGTAGGCCTGCTCGCTCTTCCTCGGCGATTCCAGTCCAAGGCTTGGCTCCCCTGCGGAAGTCTTTGGCTCAGATGGAGGCGCGCAAGATGAGCCTGGTTCGATTCGGCAAAAGCGGATTGGGCTCAAATGCATGGGCGGTACGGGGCGTTAAAACGGCCGACGGCCGATCCATTCTCGCGAATGATATGCATCTGGATCTGACCGTTCCCAACATCTGGTACCGTACCCAGCTCCGATACGAAGAGGTCGATCTGACCGGCGTTGCGGTGCCAGGCATTCCGATTGTTGTCGCCGGTACGAACGGTCTTGTCGCGTGGGGTGTGACGAATGTCGAAGGAGATTTTCTAGACCTCGTACGGCTGGAGATCAATCCCGCCAATACCAATGAATACAGGACCCCGAAAGGTTGGACTCGGTTCACGACGAGACGGGAAGTCATCAAGGTAAAGGATGTCCAGGATTTCGTGGCAGAGGTTCGAGAGACGATTTGGGGACCAGTCTCACAGGATGATCTCTTGAGTGGGCCGGTGGCTATTCGCTGGACCGCCCTCGATCCCGACGCGGTTGATCTCGGTCAACTCGCGATGGATCGAGTCCGGTCGGTGGACGAGGCCATCACAGTCATGACTCGTGCCGGCGGGCCGGCAAACAACGTCATTCTCACCGACCGTGCCGGCCATATCGCCTGGACGTATACCGGCAAGATTCCTCTGCGCCGTGGGTTTGACGGTTCGGTCAGTGTGTCCTGGGCGGACGGCCGTATGGGTTGGTCAGGGTATGTGTCTCCGGGCGCGATACCGAGAATTATCGATCCCCCGTCGGGGTTCCTCGTCAGTGCCAACCATCGCATGTTGGCTCCCACCTCCCCGTATGTCGTCGGACATTCGTTTGCCAACGGATATCGCGCATTCAGAATCTCGCAGCGCCTCGGAGCGATGGAGAATATTCACGAGAACGACCTGTTTGAATTGCAATTAGATTCGACGACCCAGCTCTACGAGTTTTATCGGCGGCTGGCATTGGAGGCGTTAACGGAGGCAGTCGTTCAAGGCAAGACGTCGCTCGTCAACGCGCGACAAGCGCTCCGGGGATGGAATGGGAAAGCCGACGCCGAGAGCCGGGGTTTTGCACTGGTGATCCGTTTTCGCCAGATGCTCTCGCGCTCCGTGTTTGTTCCTTTCTTGTCCTCATGTCAGGAGCGAGACGCACGGTTCAGCTATGACGGTGATCTCGATACTCCATTACGCCAGCTTCTCACGACGCAGATCCCTGA
The DNA here is from genome assembly GCF_001458735.1 of Candidatus Nitrospira nitrosa. Lineage (NCBI taxonomy): Bacteria > Pseudomonadati > Nitrospirota > Nitrospiria > Nitrospirales > Nitrospiraceae > Nitrospira > Candidatus Nitrospira nitrosa. The sequence goes on along the minus strand of NZ_CZQA01000009.1, from coordinate 383,358 downwards.
GCTCAACCCCGATCCTGAACACTATTCCACATGGTCGGTGTTTCTCTTGAACGCGGTAGAGCAGACGGTTCGGGAAGTGGAAGCGGAGTATGGCGCCGTCTCCCTGACCGAGATGATGTGGGGGCATTTGAATCGTGTGCGGATAGAGCATCCCTTGAGCGGAGTACTTCCGGGACTGGGTTATCTCCTCAATATGCCGAATGAACCTGCATCCGGATGCGGACAATGTGTTCGGGTGATGGAAGATGGTCTCGGAGCGAGCCAAAGGCTCGTGGTGTCTCCAGGCCATCAGGACGAAGGCATTCAGCATATGCCGGGTGGACAGTCCGGGCATCCATTTTCACCGCACTATCGTGATCAGCATCCGTACTGGAGTCATGGGATAGCGCTCCCATTCTTGGCCGGAACGCCGGTCCATACTTTGACGCTGGTTCGTCCTGCACGAACGGCACAGAGGGCGCGTGAGCACAACCAATACTGGGCGAACGCTACAAACAAGAGGAGGAATGATGAACAGCGAAGAGCGTGAAGACACAACCGTGTATAAGGTCGTCGTGAATCATGAGGAGCAATACTCGATCTGGCCATCATATCGTGAGAATCCGCTTGGATGGAGAGACGAGGGGAAAACTGGACTCAAGGCCGAATGTCTGGCCCATATCGCGAAAGTATGGACCGACATGCGTCCGTTGAGTTTGAGGAAATGGATGGAGGAACAAGCCAAGGCAGAGAAGGCGACGCCCTCATGCTGACGGTCTCACGTTCGTCTCGATGGATCGTGACTCATCGGTCGGTCGAATCCGGGTTGCGATTGATCTGCTTCCCATATGCAGGAGCAGGAGCTTCTATGTTCCGAAGCTGGGCCGGCAGTGAATCCTTACCGGATATTGAAGTCTGTGCCGTTCAACTTCCGGGACGAGAGGCCAGAATCACCGAGTCGCCTGTCGGTGATATCAGACAGCTGGTAAAGACGTTGCGCGAGGAATTGGAGCCCTACCTGGAGCGGCCCTTCGCTTTTATGGGTCATAGCATCGGGGCGTTGGTGAGTTTCGAACTGGCGCGCGAGTTGCGCCGGAGTGTGGGAGTCCAGCCACGTCATCTTTTCGTGTCCGGTTGTCCGGCTCCTCATCTTCCTGGTTCAGAACGGATCTGTGACCTGCCCGACGACGAATTCCTTGAACGATTGTATGGGTTCAACGGCACCCCGCCTGAAGTTCTCAACCATCCGGAACTGATGCAATTGATGCTTCCCGCGCTTCGTGCGGACTTCTCGCTTCGTGATCGATACCTCTACAAAGAGGAGCCTCCGCTGACCTGTCCCATCACGGCTTTTGGAGGAATGAGCGATCAACTTGTGGATAGTCTGATGTTGCGGGCTTGGCGGCAGTATACCGACCAGCGATTTCAGTTGTGGCTGTTTCAAGGAGACCACTTTTTCCTGAGGAGTGCACAAGAGACCATGCTCCAAACGTTGTTCTCTGAGTTGGCGGTCCACGGGAGTGTACGATGAACGCCATAACTGCAGAACGGCCCGATAATTCGACGAGGCCGACGCCGGCGTCTCTCATGGACGGAGACGTACATGTCTGGTGCGCCGACTTGCGGGAACGATGGCCGGAATCCGTTCTGTACGAGTTGCTCAGCGAAGAAGAGCGGACTCGCGCATCGCGCTTTGCGTTTGAGGAAGATCGTCGACGGTACGTGCACGCGCACGGCCTGCTGAGGATTTTGCTTGGGCGGTATCTCGGCCGTTCGCCGGCGTCAATCCAATTCATGATCGGGTGCCACGGCAAGCCGTGTTTGCGGTCGGAGAATGAAACGATGCATTTCAACCTTTCACATGCGCGGGCTCTTGTGCTCTGTGCTTTCGCTCGCGATCGAGAGGTCGGTATCGATGTTGAATGGCGCGACCGTGAATTGTCGTGGCACGACGTGGCCGAGTACACCTGCTCGAAACGGGAGCAGGCAATATTGTCTTCTTTGGTCGGGCCGGCGCAGGTCGATACGTTTTATTCCTGGTGGACGCTCAAGGAAGCCTACATCAAGGCTGTCGGAGTCGGTCTGACCCTGCCGTTGAATCAAATCGAGGTGGCCGGTCGGTGTGGGGCGCAGGTTCCGACTCCGGCAGACGGTGATATCAGAGATCCTCGCTGGGCCATGCTGACCCTTCCCTTGTGGTCCGAGTATGCGGGAGCACTGGTGACAGAAGGTCATGCTGCAAGGATCCGTTGTTTCCAATGGGGGTGGGATTCAGCAGAGGTCTTGGCGGCGGGGTCAGACACGAGCTGCGGAGAAGGGGAGGTCTATCATGCACGCCAATCATAACCATGCTGCACCCATTTCCATAGAAGAAACCTGCGGAGGGACAAACAGTCAGGTGTCTTGTCGTGTGAACTACTTGTCGCAGGACACGCTGCTTCCTGTCGTGATCAGTCCTGTAGACATGCGATCGTTGGTTGAATACCGGGACGTCGTCGGCCGGATGATTAGTAGCTATCTTTCCACCGTCGGTGGTGTGTTGTTCAGGGGGTTTCCGATCGAATCAGTGGCCGACTTCGACACGTTTGTCCGGATGATCTCGCCGGACTTGGCGTCCTATGAGTTCGGATCGACGCCTCGCTCCCAGGTGCATAACCAGGTGTATACGTCGACGGAATACCCGCCGCATCAGCACATTCCGTTGCACAATGAACAAGCCTATACCACCGAATGGCCGATGAAAATCTGGTTCTATTGCTCCCAGTCGTCCTCGGAAGGGGGTTACACTCCGATCGCGGACAGCCGTGAGGTGTTGCAACACATTCCGGCTCGCATCAGGGAACGGTTCATCGAGAAGGGTGTGATGTACGTGCGCAACTACGGGAACGGACTGGACGTACCGTGGAACAAGGTGTTCAACACGATGGATCGCAGGGCCGTTGAACAATATTGCCGGTCAGCCGGCATCGGGTATGAATGGAAGGCCGATGGAGAGTTACGCACACGCCAGGTTTGCCAAGCCGTTGCCGTTCATCCGCTGACTCTGCAAATGGTCTGGTTCAATCAGGCGCATTTGTTCCATGTGTCGAATCTAGAACCGGCGGTGAGAGATGCACTGCTGTCCTTTGTCAACGAAGAGGATCTCCCTCGGCAAGCTTTCTACGGAGACGGAACGCCGATCGAAACGACGGTGTTGGACGAAATCCGTGATGTCTACCGCTGTCTTGCGGTCCAGTTTCCGTGGCACGAAGGAGATGTATTGATGCTGGACAATATGCTGGCGGCGCATGGGCGCACGCCGTTCAAGGGACCGAGAAAAATTTTGGTGGCGATGGCCGAATCAAGCAAGGGGCGACAGTGAAGCCGACACATCCCGGCACATTCACCGGTCCTACTGCGCCGGCCGCGAGTCCGACGAACGTGGATGTCTTCCCCGCGAGCTTCGCGCAGAAGCGATTATGGTTTCTCTCCCAGCTGGAGCCGGACAGCGCTTCGTATAACACGGCGCTGGCGGTACGACTACGGGGTGCTCTCAACCGGGAAGCGACGGTATTGAGCCTCAACGAAATCGTTCGGAGGCACGAAGTCCTCCGAACCACTTTCGATGAAGTAGAAGGAGAGTTGGTTCAAGTCATCGCCGAGGATCGCCCGATCGATGTACCGGTGGTGGATTTTAGTCTCAAGTCGCCGTCCCAGCGCGAGGCTTCGGCAGCCGCTGCGGCGCAGGCTGAGGCACGGCGGCCGTTCGACCTTCGCAGCGGGCCCGTGATGCGGGTGCGTCTGCTCAAACTGAGACCGCAAGAGCACATATTGGTTCTCACGTTGCACCATATCGTCTGCGACGGGTGGTCGTCGCAGATTCTCGCGCAGGAATTCGGAGCGCTTTACGAGGCGTTCGATGCAGGATTGCCGTCACCGCTGCCTCCGTTACCGATTCAATACGCGGATTACGCGGTCTGGCAGGGCGGGTGGTTGCAGGGATCGGTGATCGAGGAACGGCTGGCCTATTGGAAAGAGAAATTGAAAGGGAAATTACCGGTGCTCGACCTGCCGTCGGACCGCCCGCGCCAGGTCATCCAGAGCGACCGGGGCGCGCGTTTTCCATTTTCAGTGTCACGCGACTTGGTTGACCGGCTGCAGACGTTGAGCCGCACTCAGGGAGCGACACTGTTCATGACGCTCCTGGCCGCCTTTCAAGTGTTGCTGATGCGGTACAGCGGACTCGACGATTTTTGTCTCGGCACTCCGGTCGCAAACCGGCCGAAGCGGGAAACGGAGACGTTGATCGGCTTCTTCGCCAATACGCTCGTGCTGCGGGCGAATCTTTCGGGCAATCCGACGTTCACCGATCTGCTGGCGCGGGTGCAGGAAACGGTCCTGGGCGCGCAGGCTCACCAAGATTTGCCGTTCGAGCAACTGGTGGACGCGCTGCAGCCGGTCCGCACGCTCAGTCATACACCGCTGTTCCAGGTGATGTTTGCGCTGCAGACCTCGCTGGCTAGAAGCCTGACAATCACATCGTTGGAAGTGAGAGCGATGGAGTTGGATGCAGGTGGCGCCAAGTTCGATCTGTCCCTCGACATGACGGAAGACGAGACCGGATTGGATTGCGCGTTCGAGTACAACCAGGATCTTTTTGATCAGGTGACCGTAGCCAGGATGGCAAGCCAACTGAAGCGACTCTTGGAAGGTATTGTCGACAACCCACAGGATCGTCTTCATGAACTCCCGATGCTGACGGAGAAGGAGCGACGGAAGATTCTGACCGAATGGAACGACACCGCCGCCGGAACCACGGAGGGTCAGGTAGCTCGCCTCTTCGAAGAGCAGGTGGCGAGGTCTCCACAAGCGGTGGCGGTCTCCTGTGGCGAGGAAGCTCTCAGTTATCGTGACTTGAACGATCGCGCTGATCGGATCGCTCGCGCGCTTTCGATCGCCGGGGTCGGTTGTGAGTCCATCGTTGCGGTACTCGGCGAGCGGAGCATCAACTATGTGGCCCTCATGATCGCTCTATGGAAACGCGGCGGAGTCTACTTGCCGCTCGACCCCGGACATCCGCCGTCACGGTGGACGTCCATCCTCGAAACGAGCCAGGCTTCGATGGTCTTGACGACGGAAGCCTGGGCCTCCAGGACAAATGACGCGATCGCCAGACTGCCTGAAGCTGGTCGACCGGGAATACTCACAGTCGAAGCCTGTCTCTCCGAAAATCCGGCTCCTTCTGGTGATGGAACGGCTTGGCCGTCCTCGAAACTGGCTTATGTCATCTATACGAGCGGATCGACCGGTATTCCGAAGGGAGCAATGGTGACGGAGGGCGGTCTGATCAATCATCTTCGGAGCAAGGTTTCCATGCTCCGGTTGGGTCCGAGCGATGTCGTCGCGCAGACCGCCTCCCAGGGATTCGATATTTCAGTCTGGCAGCTCACGGCGGCGCTGCTCTGCGGGGCCCGCACGCTCATCGTGCCCGACGAAACGGCTCGCGATCCGGAGCAATTGCTCCGCTATGCCGACACACAAGAAGTGACCGTCCTCGAAACAGTGCCGGCGTTGCTGCGAGGCATGCTCGACAGCGCGGCCGCGACCGGAAACGAGGCGCCCAGGTTGGCTCGGTTGCGGTGGGTATTGCCCACCGGCGAAACGCTGCCGCCTGCCCTCGTTCGCCGATGGTTTGAGCGATACCGGCATGTGCCGTTGATCAACGCCTATGGGCCGGCTGAATGCGCAGACGATGTGGCAATGGCGACGATTACGGTACCCCCGGATGACACCTATGCCCATTCTCCGATCGGCAAACCCATCGTCAATCTCCGTCTGTATGTGGTGGACGACTGGTTGGAACCGGTGCCGATCGGAGCCGTGGGCGAACTATGCGTGGCGGGAGCGGGCGTGGGCCGCGGCTATCTGTATGATCCGGCCAAAACCGCCGAGGCGTTTGTGCCGGATCCATTTTCAGGTGAATTGGGCTCTCGTCTATATCGAACCGGCGACCGGGTTCGTCATCGTTCGGACGGCACGGTGGAATTTATCGGACGTCGCGACCATCAAGTCAAAATCCGTGGCGTACGCATTGAGTTGGGTGAAATTGAACTGCGCCTACAGGCTTTTCCAGATGTCCGCGAAGCGGCCGCCGTGGTACGCCAGGACCATCCGGGGCAGAAACGGTTGGTTGCCTATGTGGTGCCGCGCGACGGGGCCTCGTATGATTCGGACATCCTCATCCGATCGCTGCGGGAGCAATTGCCTGAGCCGATGGTCCCTTCTGCGATCGTCAGACTTGAGATGCTCCCTCGTAGCGTCAACGGCAAGATCGATCGGGAGGCTTTGCCCCAACCGGATCGGGTAGCCGCCAGAGAATGGACAGCACCTCGCACGCCGACCGAATCGCAATTGGCGGCGGTTTGGGCCGAGGTGCTGGGTCTGGAACGCGTGGGTGTCCATGACAATTTCTTCGAGCTGGGTGGAGATTCGATCCTCAGCTTGCAGGTGATTTCCCGCGCGAAGGCGCAGGGTCTGCCGCTGACGCCGAGGGATCTGTTCCAACATCAGACGGTCGCCGAATTAGCAGAAGCGACAGGCAACAGAATTGAAACGGGCGATTCTCAGTCGAAGCCCGGCATACGAGCGCAGAGACCGACTGATTCGGTCCGGCTCGAAACGGCGCGCCGATTGTATGCCGAAGCTGAAGACGTCTATCCGCTCACACCCTTGCAGCAGGGACTCTTGTTTCACAGCCTGTACGAACCGCAGTCCGGCATCTATATCGAACAGCTGAGCTGCCTGCTTCGCGGCTATTTGGACCATGCCGCGTTTATCGATGCTTGGCGGATGGTGATCGGCCGTTCGACGCCGCTTCGTACCGCCTTCATGTGGCAGAAACTCAACAGCCCCATGCAGGTTGTGTTGCCGGGCGAGGCACCCCCCATTATCGAGCTGGATTGGCGTGACCTGCCCGAATCCGAGCAGCGCCAACGACTCCAGGAATTTCTCCAAGAAGATCGACTGACTGACTTTGATCTCACGCGCCCACCGCTCATGCGCCTTGCATTGATCCGCATTGCGGATGACGCACGCTACTTAATTTGGACGCATCATCACATCGTACTCGACGGCTGGTGCCTACCCATTATTCTGAGTGATCTGTTCGCATGCTACGCCTGCTCCACAGGCGGCCCGGATCCGCGCAAGCCGCAGTCGCAGCCCTATCGGGATTATGTCGAATGGATACTCTCTCAAGATCAGACGGCGGCGGAACAGTACTGGCGCAAGACTCTCGCGGGCATGACTGCTCCCACACCGCTTCCGACGGACCTTGCTCAGAATGATGTACAGCCGGCAACCGGGTACGGCATACATCGACTGGCGATCTCCGCCGCCAGGACCTCTGCTCTTCAGGCTTATGCTTCCAAGGAACGCATCACGGTCAATACCTTGGTACAGGGAGCTTGGGCATTGTTGCTGAGCCGTTACAGTGGTGAAGACGATGTGTTGTTCGGCACGACGGTATCAGGAAGATCGGCTGATGTCCCCGGCATCGAGACGATGCTCGGACTCTTTATCAACACGCTGCCGCTTCGGGTTGCCGTGCCGCGAGATGCCATTTTGCAGACCTGGTTACGAGGATTGCTGCAGCAGAATGCTGAGTTACGCCAATACGAACACACCTCCCTGGCTCAGATCCAGAGCTGGAGTCAGATGCCGCGTGGCGGCCGGCTCTTCAACAGCCTGCTGGTCTTCGATAATCATCCCACCGACCAAACGCTGGATGATGGGGGCGCCGGCTTGACCGCTCACGATGTCTCTTTGCAGGGGCAAACCAATTATCCGTTGACCGTCAACGTCGTACCGGGTGATTCGCTCTGTTTTCTCCTCTCCTATCAACAGAAACAGTTCTCTCCAGAGCAAGTGGGGCGTATAGCCGAACATCTGGACATGGTGTTGAGTCAGTTGGTCGAGCCATCTGAGACACGTCTCTCAACGATTGGGGTGCTGAGGGCGGATGAACGACGGCTGGTTTTGGAGGGGTGGAACGCCACTCGGCAGAAATATTCGATGGACGCAACGGTGCCGGAACTGATCTACGAGAATGTCATGCGCACGCCGGAAGCGACGGCAGTGCGGTTCGACGAGCAGGCACTGAGTTATCGAGAACTATGGACCAGAAGCCAAGCATTGGCGTCGGAACTGCGCCGGCATGGGGTGGGACCCGATGTACTGGTCGGGATCTGCACCGAACGGTCTCTGGAATTAATCGTCGGTCTATTGGGTATTTGGCAGGCAGGGGGCGCCTATGTGCCGATCGACCCCAGGTATCCGGCCGATCGAATCGGCTACATGTTGGCCGATGCGGCTCCGCCGATCTTACTGATGCAACCGGCGCTGCGGGAACAGCTTCCGCCGTTCGCCGGCCTGTATCTGGAACTATACGCCGCAGCTTCGGTAGCTGAAACACCGGTACTCCCGCCAACGCCGGTACGGCTCCAACATCTGGCGTACACGATCTATACGTCCGGCTCAACGGGGCGGCCGAAAGGCGCGGGGAACACGCACGGCGGACTGCTCAACCGGCTGCAATGGATGCAGGAATATTTCAGCCTGACGCCGGCAGACCGTGTGTTGCAGAAAACGCCGTTTGGTTTTGACGTTTCGGTGTGGGAGTTGTTCTGGCCCCTGATGACGGGAGCGGAATTGGTGTTGGCCCAACCGGATGAACACAAAGACGGGTTGCGGCTCAAAGAGCGGATCGTCAAGCAGAAGATCACGACGCTGCACTTCGTGCCGCCGATGTTGCAGGCATTTCTGGAAACACCGGGTGTGCAAGCCTGCGCCGGGTCGTTGCGGCGAGTGATCTGCAGCGGTGAAGCGCTGACGGCGACGGTGCAGCAGCAGTGTTGGACGAAGCTACCGGGAGTCGAGCTCCACAATCTCTATGGGCCGACGGAAGCCGCGATCGACGTCACGGTGTGGTCGTGCGATCAGAAAGCTCCGGCCGATCCTGTCCCGATCGGGCGGCCGATCGCTAATACGCAGATCTATCTTGTGGATCATCGAGACGAGCCGGTCCCGATCGGTGTCCCGGGTGAGCTGTACATCGGCGGCGTGAATGTGGCGCGGGGCTATCATAAGCGACCGGCGCTGACGGCAGAGAAATTTGTCCCGGATCCATTCAGCGCAGAGCCGGGTCGACGCTTGTACAGGACGGGCGATCTCGCAAGATATCGGGCGGACGGCGCCATCGAATATCTGGGTCGATTGGATCATCAGGTGAAGATCAGAGGAGTACGCATCGAACTGGGCGAGATCGAAAGCTGCTTGCTTCAGCATCCAACGGTGCACGAGGCAGTTGTGGTGGATCAGGACACGGCAGCCGGGAGCAAACGTTTGGTCGGCTACGTGGTTCCCCGAATGGGTCATGACGTTACAGGTGAGATGATCCGGCAATGGGTGGCGGTACGGCTGCCGGAAGCCTTCGTCCCCGACCTTGTGGTAACGCTGGAAGCTCTGCCGCTGACGCCCCACGGCAAAGTCGATCGCAAGGCGCTGCCGTTGCCGGATACGGAGACTAGTCGGACGCAGTCCTATGAAGAGCCGGTGACGGAGTCGGAGCACATCCTGGCTGCCATCTGGGCCGAGGTGCTCGGCCAGCCCCGAGTGGGTCGACTCGACAATTTCTTCGAACTCGGCGGTGATTCCATTAATACCCTTCAAGTATTGGCCCGTGCCCATCAGCGGGGCGTGAAATTGACGCCAAAACAATTATTCGAGCATCCCACGGTCGCGGCCGCTGCTGCGGTTGCGGTACCGATCGAGGTGGTCGCCGAAGAAACATCGCAAACGGAGGAAACGGAAGTAGGAACGCGCGTGGACATCGAGTTGTCCGACGAGGACATGAGCAATTTGCTGGAAGAATTGAAATAGGAGACGGAGTGGCAAAGCCCGAGATTCCTGATCATATCGAATCCATTTATCCGCTCTCGCCGATGCAGGAGGGAATGCTGTTCCATACACTGATGAATCCCGGCACTGGGATTTATCTGATGCAGAACCGGTACTTGCTGGAGGGTGACTTGAACTATGAGGCATTCGTACGCGCGTGGGATCTGGTATTCGACCGGCATCCGGTGCTGCGAACCTCTTTCGTCTGGAAAAGTCAGAAACGTCCCTTACAGGCGGTGCACAAGCAGGTGGACGTTCCGCTCGTGTCGCTGGATTGGAGAGGGCAGACACGTGGAGAACAGATCATGCGGCTGGACGCCGAACTGGACACCGAACTCCGCGAGGGATTTGATTTTGCCAAGGCACCCCTCATGCGGTTGTGGCTGATCCGGTTGGCGCAAGACCGGTACCAGTTCGTACACAGTTTCCATCATATCCTGCTCGATGAGTGGTGTATTTCCCTCCTCTTGATGGATTTCCTCGGTCATTACGGGGCGCTCGTGCGCGGCGAACAGCTTACGTGGGAGAAACCTCGCCCCTATCGCGACTACATCGCCTGGTTGCAGAGACAAGATATCAAGGCGGCGGAATCGTTCTGGCGTGGGTACCTCAAAGAATTTCCCACGCCCACACCGTTGCCGTACGACCGATTGCCCGAAGGCCTTGCCGACCAGAATGAAGACGCAGCCGATCACTGTTTATACCTGAGCGCCGAGACATCGGCCATGTTGACGGATCTGGCACAGCGGCATCGTTTAACGGTGAATACGTTCTTTCAGGGCGCTTGGGCGCTCTTGCTCAGTTACTATAGCAGTGAACGGGAGGTCCTGTTCGGCGTGACGGTTGCCGGTCGACCCACCGAGTTGTCCGGAGTCGAGTCTATCCTGGGCCTATTCATCAACACCCTGCCGCTTCGAATTTCCATACAACCGGACCGTCTCCTGATGGACTGGCTCAAAGATTTGCTGGCCGAGAACGTCCGAGTGCGGCAGTACGACTATGCTCCGCTCGTCCAGATGCAGCGGTGTAGTGAGATCCCGCGCGGAGAGGCATTGTTCCACAGTCTGTTCGTGTTTGAGAACGCCCCGGTGGATCGAGAGCTCTATGAGGGGCGGATCATTTTCAAGGGCGAAGAGGAACAGTATCGAGTCCACACGAACTATCCACTGACCGTCATGGGATGGCCGGGCAAAGAATTGGGACTCAAGATCTCTTACGACAAACGGCTATTCGATGCCGACACGACGGAACGTATGATCCGGCATCTCAAAGTGTTGCTCGAAGCGATGGCTGAACGGCCGACTGCACGGCTCGCCGACTTATCGCCACTCAAGCAGGACGAGCGGCGGCAACTGCTGACGAAATGGAATCCTCACATGAATTCCGCCGGTGTGGAGGAGTTGGAGAGCCTGCTGCGGCTGTTTGAGCGGCAGGTCCAGCACAATCCGGACGCAGTGGCGGTCGAATGTCTGGACAGGAGGGCTACCTATGGCGAGTTAAATCGGCGGGCCAATCGTGTCGCACATGCACTGCTTGAAGTGGGTGTGCAACCGGACACTGTCGTGGCGCTGCTGGATGATCGCAGCATCGACCTGTTGACGATGATGATCGGAGTATTCAAGGCAGGTGGAGCCTATCTGCCGCTTGATCCCCATCATCCCGTGTTGCGACTGACGCAGATTCTCACGCTGAGCCGCTCCCCGGTCGTTGTCACGTCGCGGAATTATCTCGCACGACTGCGGGAAGCGGTTGAGCCGATCGACGAGGCTGTACGCCCGCGGATCATGCCGATCGAACGGATTCTCGATGAAGCCGGCCGCGAAGATAATCCCGGCGATCGTGGACTCCCCGATCATCTGGCTTACGTCATCTATACGTCGGGTTCCACGGGTGTGCCGAAGGGGGCGATGGTCACGAGACGCGGCATGCTCAACAATATTCGGAGCAAGGTATCGGGGTTAGCGCTGGCACCATCCGACGTGATTGCGCAGACCGCTTCACAATGTTTTGACATCTCTGTCTGGCAGTTCCTCACGGCGATGACGTGTGGTGCCAGAACCAGCATTGTTCCCGATGAGATGTCGCGCGACCCTTTTCTTCTACTCTCGCATCTTGAACGAATGGAGATCACCATTCTCGAAACCGTACCGGCTCTTCTTCAAGGACTGTTGGATGTCGCATCGGAAACGGAATCCGGTGCCGTGCCACGGCTGCAAAAGCTCAGATGGGTCTTGCCGACCGGAGAAGCCCTGCCGCCACCGGTATGTCGACAATGGCTGGCCCGCTATCCAGCAATCCCGCTGTTGAATGCCTATGGACCGGCGGAATGTGCGGACGACGTGGCCGTTCATCCTATTCATGAGCCACCTGCTACCGACCAGACGAACATGCCGATCGGCCGTCCGATCGAAGGAATTCGGCTGCATGTTCTGAACGCTTGGCTGGAGCCGGTACCGCCAGGGGTTGCCGGGGAACTATATGTAGCGGGAGTCGGCGTGGGCCGTGGCTATTTGCAAGATCCGGCTCGCACCGCCGAAGTGTTTTTGCCGGACTGGTTTGGGTCCAAACCGGGCGCGCGGATGTATCAGACCGGTGATCTGGCCCGCTATCGGCGGGACGGTGCCATCGAATTCGTCGGACGTATCGATCAACAGATCAAGCTGCGCGGGTTTCGGATCGAATTGGGCGAGATCGAAACACATCTATTGTCGAGTCCGCTCATCCGCGAAGCCGCCGTGCTGCTGCATACGGACGCGCGGGGCGAAAAACGATTGGCAGCCTTTCTCGTCGGACACGAGGAGAGAGGCCTGGACGTGCCGGCAGTGCGTGAGCTGTTGCAGACGCAACTTCCTGAGTACATGGTGCCGACGGCGTTTGTGCCCTTGCCCGTGCTGCCGCGCACGCCGAACGGTAAGATCGATCGCCTCGCTCTGGCGGCATGGGATCTAGGCGATCAGTTCGCCAGGTCCTATGCGGCGCCGCGCACGGCGACAGAGGAAATTCTGGCAGGCATCTGGTCCGACGTGTTGGGGGTCGAGCGGGTCGGTGTTCACGATGATTTCTTCGAGTTGGGAGGGCATTCGTTGCTGGCGACGCAGATCATGTCAAGGCTCCGCGGCACATTCCACGTCGAGCTTTCGCTGCGGACCGTGTTCGAATCCACCACCATCTCGGCTCTGGCCGCAGCTGTGGATCGCGCCAGGGAAAACGGCGCGGTAGTTCAGGCGCCACAGTTGGTACCGGTGGCCCGCACCGGTCCGCTGCCCGCGTCCTTCGCCCAACAGCGTCTCTGGTTTCTTGCGCAGTTGGAGCCGGACAGCCCCTTCTACAATTTACCCGCAGGGTTCCGCCTGCGGGGCAAGTTGGATCTGAATCTCTTGACGACCGGTCTCAATCAGGTGATCGAAAGGCACGAAGCATTGCGGACTCTATTCCAGGAAATCGACGGGCAACCGACGCAGGTCGTGCTGCCGTCTGTGATGATCGACATTCCCTTGGTCGATCTTCGCGGGATCCCCGCGGAAAAGCAGCAGGCAGAGTTGATCAAGCAGAGCGAATTCGAGGTACAGCGGATTTTCGACCTGACCCGTGACCCGCTGGTACGCGCGCGAGCCTGGCGCGTGGAGGAAGAAGAGTATGTGCTGCTGATAACCCTGCATCACATCGTCTCCGACGGTTGGGCGATGGACGTCTTGATTAGGGAATTGGTGACGTACTACCAGGCCGGTCTTTCAGGGCAACCGGCCGCGTTGCCTCCGTTGCCCATACAGTACGCCGACTATGCAGTCTGGCAGCGCGACTGGATGCAGGGGGCTGTTCTGGAGAATCAGCTTGCCTATTGGAAGGACCGTTTGGGAGATGCGCCGGCTTCATTGGAGTTGCCGACCGATCGGCCTCGTCCGACCGTGCAGACCTATCGTGGCGCATGCTGCGAGTTTATCGTGCCCAAGGAGTTACTGATGGAAACGACGGCCTTCAGCCGTCGGCACAGTCTCACGTTGTACATGACGCTGCTCACAGCCTTCACGGCGTTGCTCCACCATTACAGCGGCCGGACCAGCATTCTGGTCGGCAGCCCTGTCGCAAACCGGCTCCGGGTCGAAGTGGAAGAGATCATCGGATTGTTCGTCAATACGCTGGTGTTGCGAACGGATATTCCGGACAACCCGCGCTGGATTGATCTGTTGGATCGGGTGAGACATGAAGTCCTGGGCGCCCAGACGCATCAAGATCTCCCCTTCGAGCATCTGGTGGAGGCCCTTCAACCGGAACGAAACTTGAGCCATTCTCCGCTCTTTCAAGTCATGTTCACCTTGCAGACGCCGGCGGAACAATCAATGGAGACACCGGGACTGCAGGTGGAAAACATCGAGATCGATCCGGGCACGGCGCTGTTCGACTTGTCGCTGGACATGGTGGTTGAGACCGACAGGCTGTCTGGGTCATTCGAGTACAACCGGGACCTTTTCGACGAGAGCACGGTTCGGCGGTTCGCGGACGGCTTTCTGAACATTCTGGCCTCCATGGTCGCCAAGCCGGAAAGACGACTACACGATACCTTTTCCATGCCGGAAAGCGAGCGTCATCGGCAACTTGTCGAGTGGAACAATGTTCCTGGTCCCCATTTGACGCCTGACTATGTCACACGGTTCACGGAGCAGGTGGAACGCACGCCCGAATCACCGGCGGTCGTGTGTCGGGCGCGGAGTTGGACCTATCGGGAGCTTCATCGACGGACGAGCAAGACGGCGGATGCGTTAGCGGAAGCTGGAGTCGGTCCGGACTCGGTCGTCGCTGTGCTTGGAGAACGGAGCCCCGAACTGCTGGCGATGATGCTCGGCGTCTTGGAAGCGGGCGGAGCCTATCTGCCGTTGGATCCTCGGCATCCTCAACAGCGTATGGCGCAGATTATGGCGCTGAGTCGCCCCTGCGTTTTGTTGGTGACGCGGGAATGGGAAGCTCGAGCTGCAGACGTATTGCGCATACTTCCCCCTGACAAGCAGCCGCGGGTATTGATCATCGAACAGGTGACGGAGCAGCACATCGATCCCGTCGGACCCCAACCGATCCATCCGCCAGGACGTTTGGCCTATCTGATCTATACATCCGGTTCGACCGGCGCACCAAAAGGTGTAATGGTCGAGCAGAACGGCATGCTGAACAATATCCTGTCCAAGCTCGATAGTCTGAACATGACAACCGGCGATGTCGTCGCGCAGACCGCCTCACAATGTTTCGATATTTCCGTCTGGCAGTTTCTCGCGGCCCTGTTGTGCGGGGCGACGGTGCACATCGTTCCGGACGATGTGGCCCATGATCCAACGGCACTGTTGCACCATTTGGACGAGGCCGGCATCACTATCGTTGAGCCGGTTCCAGCGGTGCTGCAGGGGCTTCTGGCCGTCGAGAGCCGCGTACCCGCTCTGTCCAAGCTGCGGTGGGTATTGCCGACGGGCGAGGCCTTGCCGTCGTCCCTCTGTCGTCGATGGTTTGCGCGTTACCCGGCTATTCCACTTATGAATGCGTATGGTCCTGCCGAATGTTCGGATGACGTGGCCACCCATGTGATGCGTCGCTCTCCGGATGATCCGGATCGTTCGGTGCCGATCGGCCGACCTATCCCGGGTCTGCGCCTCTACATTTTGAATCGCCATTTGACTCCCGTGCCCATCGGCACAGCCGGTGAACTCTGTATCGGAGGAACAGGAGTGGGCCGCGGCTATCTCCGTGATCCCGAGCGGACTGCGGCGGCCTTCGTGCCGGATCCCTTTGGGCCGGACGCCGGAGCACGACTGTATCGCACAGGTGACCTTGCTCGCTATCGGACGGACGGCACCATCGAGTTTGTTGGGCGCACGGATCACCAGATAAAGATCCATGGTTATCGCATCGAGCCGGGCGAAATCGAGGCCAGACTGCTGGAGCAACCAGGGATTCTGGAAGCCGTGGTGATGGCCCGTGAAGACCAGCCTGGGCAGCGACGGTTGGTGGCCTACGTGACGCCCGATGCTCCGGAAACGTTTGATGTTCAGGAAGTGCGGTGTCGGCTGCAAGACGCGTTGCCGGACTATATGGTTCCGAGTTCCATCGTTGTTCTGAATGCATTACCACGGAGCTCGAACGGAAAAATTGACCGTCGCGCACTACCCGCGCCTGACATGGGGGGACAGACGGAACATTCCTACCGGCCTCCTGCCACGCCGGCAGAGGCGGCACTCGCGAAAATCTGGGAAGAAGTGTTGGGATTGCCGCAGGTCGGCACGCAGGAGAACTTCTTTGAACTTGGCGGCGACTCTATCGTGAGTTTGCAAGTGATTGCACGAGCGAAACAGATCGGGCTGATGCTGAGCCCCCGTCAGATCTTCCAACACCAGACGGTGGCCGAGCTTGCGGCGGTGGCCGGACGAGAAGCGGTGGTCGCGTTGGAGGCGGAGCAGGGAGCGATCACTGGTGAAGCGGCGTTGACACCCATTCAATGCGCGTTTTTCGAGTTGCCGCTGGTCAATCCACATCACTGGAATCAATCGGTTCTGCTGGAAGCGAAAGAGCCGATCGTGGAGTCCGCTTTGGAGACCGCTGTGGCGGCGCTCATCGCCAATCATGACGCGCTGCGGCTTCGATTCGTACAGACGGACGAGGGGTGGCGTCAATTGCATGCGCCGATTCCGTCGGGCCCATTCGTTCATCGGGTGAATTTGGCGGCGCTATCCGATCCGGAACGCCAGGCATCGTTCGAAGCGCAGGCCACGCGGTGGCAAGGGAGTTTGAACATCTCGGAAGGGCCGCTCTTGCAGGTAGTCTGGTTCGAAATGGGGAAAGGTTTGCCTGATCGACTGCTGATTGTGCTGCATCATCTGGCGGTGGACGGGGTTTCCTGGAGAATCCTCTTAGAGGATTTGCAAACTGTATACCGGCAGGCGGTTGAAAACCGGCTGGTACAACTACCACCTAAAACGACTTCGTTCCGCCAGTGGGCCGAACGGTTACAGCGATATGCCGAAGCGGAAGTGATGAAGGATTCGTCTTCCGCCGTTTGGCTGACGGTGCAAGAGCGAGAATCAATCGCGTTGCCTGTCGATAATCCAACCGGCAGCGATCGAGAGGCGGCGGCAGAGACACTGACCCTGTCATTGGACGAAGAGAACACGGAAGCGTTGTTACATCGAGTATCTGCCGCATACGCAACTCAGATCAATGATGTGCTGTTGACGGCATTGGCGCAGACCCTCGGCAAGTGGACCGGTCTTGATCGGGTGACGATCGATCTGGAAGGGCATGGGCGAGAGGATCTGTTCCCTGATCTGGATGTCTCACGCACGGTCGGATGGTTCACCTGTGTATTTCCCGTCACGTTAGATGCGACGCCTTCCCTATCTCCCGGAGAATCACTCAAGACTGTGAAGGAACAACTGCGGCGGATTCCGAGCCGCGGTATCGGCTACGGCATCGCTCGGTATTTGACGAAGGATGGTCTCGGGGCCGCCAAGGATCATACCGAGGCAGGGGTTCCGGTGAGTTTCAACTACCTCGGACAGTTCGACGCCGTCGCCACGGACGAGTCGCCCTTCGTTCTGTCCTCCGAATCGGTCGGCAAGGAGCATGATCCGGACAATCCCATGGAATACGAACTCGATATCAATGCGTCGGTCGTGAACGGATGCCTGGAAGTCATGTGGACATACAGTCGCGAGCGCTACCGTCCCGGCACGATCAGGTCTCTCGCGGCGGCGTACCTCAAAGCCCTGCAGACGTTGATCGCCCATTGTTTGTCTGCCGACGCCGGCGGGTACACACCGTCGGATTTTCCGAATGTGGAACTGGAGCAAGACGCGCTGGACGCGATCTTGGAACAAATGAACTAATGTACTTGGGACTGACATGAGTAAGAAAAAAGACATCGAATCAATTCACTATCTTTCTCCTCTTCAGGAAGGATTGCTCTTCCATGCCGTGTCCGACGCGGCCGCGGATCCTTATTTCACGCAGACCGGCTTCGTCATTGACGGAGAGCTGGACCTCAAATCATTTGAGGAGGCCTGGCGCACGGTGATGGAGCGTCATCCCATCCTGCGCACCAGTTTCGTCTGGGAGGGCGTCAAGCAGCCTATGCAGGTCGCGCGGCGCGATGTGCGGGTTCCACTTCAAATCCTCGATTGGCGTGCCCACCACAGTGAATCCTGGGACGAATCGCTGGCGGTCCTTCTGCGCGAGGATCGTCGAAAGCCGTTTGATCTGCTTCTGCCGCCCATGATGCGGCTCACACTGATCAGAATCGAGGACAGTCGCTGGTATTTCATCAACAGCCACCACCATATTTTACTGGATGGTTGGAGTGTCGCGTTGTTGTTGCGTGAGGTGCTGATCTGTTACGACGCGCTCGTGCAGAGGCGGCAGCCGTTGCTGCCGCCCGTGAGACCCTATGCCGAGTACCTCAACTGGTTGCGGAGCCGCGACTTGCAGGCTGCCGAGACGTTTTGGCGGACCAATCTGGCGGGATTTGAGACACCAACGGCGTTGCCGCTGCAGACGCCGCAACAAGTGACCTCGGAAGAACTGAAATCTCTGCCATATGCGGAACAGGAACTGCGCCTGTCGAAGGCAGAAGTCGAAACGTTGACCACTTCCGCCAAACGGCGGCGGCTCACCTTCAACACATTAGCGCAAGGAGCGTGGTCGATCCTGTTGCACCGCTGCACCGGAGAACGCGAAGTCCTGTTCGGCGCGACGGTCTCGGGGCGGCCGGCGGAACTCCCCGGCTCAGACGTCATGGTTGGACTGTTCATCAACACGTTGCCGGTTCGAGTCACCATCTCTCCAGATGCCAAGCTGGGGGATTGGCTTGCCTCGCTCCAAGAACAGAACAGCCTGCTGCGGCAGTATGAGTGGACACCCCTGTCGAGAATTCAGCGCTGGAGCGACGTGTCGGGAGGGCGGTCGTTGTTCGAGAGCATCCTGGTTTTTGAAAGTTACCCGGAGGATGAGAGCGACCAGGATCAGCTCGGCTTGAGAATCACGCCCATGGCTCCACCCCGACAGGATGCCGAGTATGTTTTGACGGCTGGTCGTAATAACTATCCACTCTCGCTGATGGTCGAACCGGCGGCAGAGGTGCGGTTGATTCTGTCCTATGCGCGTGAGCGGTTTGCGCACGAGGACATCAAGCGGCTCATCGGGTACTACCGCACCTTGTTGATGACGATGGCGGAGCGGCCGGAGGCTCGGTTGGCGGAACTGTCTCCGCTCGGCGATGGAGAGCGAATCCGCCTTTTGATGGACTGGAACCGCACCACGGTTCCGGTGGACGAAGAATGTATCCATGAACGGATTGAGCAGCGGGCACAGGAACAGCCGGATACCACCGCCGTCGTCTATGAGGGACGGTCTTTGACCTATGGAGAGTTGAATGCCAAAGCGGATCAGCTTGCCCGGTATTTGCAAAATCTCGGAGTCGGTCCTGACGTGCGGGTGGGACTCTGTGTGGAACGATCGCTGGACTTGATCGTCGGATTGCTCGGCGTGCTCAAATCGGGTGGTGCCTATGTGGCGCTTGACCCGAAGCTTCCGAAAGAACGGTTGGCTTTTATGCTGTCGGACAGCGACGCACGGGTGGTCCTCATGCAGGTCGCAACCGGGGACCTCTCCCATGACACGACTGTGCGACAAATTTATCTGGACCGCGACTGGCCGGCCATCTTGGCTGGAGCTGATCAACCGTTGAGGCGAGACGTACGACCGGAGAATTTGGCTTACGTCATCTATACGTCCGGGTCCACCGGACGACCGAAGGGCGTCGCCGTAGAGCATCGACAGGTTGTCAACTACGTGTCAGGACTCATGGAGCGTCTCTCGCTCGACGAGATGGCCAGTTTCGCGACCGTATCCACGGTCGCGGCGGATCTCGGCAATACCTCTATCTTCGGTTCACTCTGTTCGGGTCGTACTCTTCATGTCCTGTCGGTAGATCGGGGATTCGATCCCGACGCCGTCGCGGACTACATGACCGGTCACCGGATCGACGTCCTAAAAATCGTACCGAGCCATCTGGCAGGCCTACTGGAAGCAGGACGGCCTGAACATGTGCTTCCACGGCGTTGCTTGATCCTCGGCGGCGAAGCCGTTCATCGCAGCCTGGTCGAACGGATCCGAACCCTTGCACCCGATTGCCGAATGATCAATCACTACGGCCCCACGGAAACGACGATCGGAGTACTCACCCATCACATTGACCTAGAAGGGGACGTGCACGGCAGCATTCCTATCGGACGGCCTTTGGTCAACAGCCAAGTGTTCATTTTGAACCAGGATGGTGAACCCGCACCGGTGGGAGTCTCCGGCGAGTTGTGTATCGGAGGTGGGGGGTTGGCGAGGGGGTATCTCGATCGGCCTGACCTGACCGCGGAGCGATTCGTGCCGAATCCGTTCGGCGGGCTGGCCGGTGCTCGTCTGTACCGTACCGGAGATCGGGCGCGATATCGACCAGACGGTTCCGTCGAATTCCAAGGCCGCGTGGACAATCAAGTAAAGGTCCGAGGGTTCCGGGTCGAGTTGGGAGAGATCGAAGCGCAGTTGCGGAGCGATAGTCGAGTCAAGGATGCCGTTGTAGTCGTGCGCGAAGCGGCCGACGGGACCAAGCAGCTTGCCGCCTATGTGGCGGCGCCGGCCGATCTCGATCCGGACGCGGTTCGGTCTTGTCTGGCGGTTCTTTTGCCGGACTATATGATTCCTTCGACCATCACTGTGCTGGAAGCACTTCCTCTTACCGCTAACGGCAAGATCGACCGAGCGGCGCTTCCGGATCCGGAACAGGGGCGGGCGCAGCCGAATGACTCCTATGTCTCTCCCCGAAACGAGGTCGAAACGACGCTCGCGCAGATCTGGGGGGAGGTCCTTCATCTGGATCGCGTAGGCATCCATGACAATTTCTTTACAATCGGAGGCGATTCGATCCTCTGTCTCCAGGTGGTGGCAAGGGCCCATCGGGCGGCTCTCAAGGTGAGCCCGAAACTAGTCTTTCAACATAATACAGTGGCGGCTATCGCAGCCGCTCTTGAAGCCGCCGGTTCTGTGGTGGATGAGCCTATCGGGCGTGCGGAGACGGTTACCTCGAAACCGTTTGCATTCGCAGGGGGTCATGAGGAACAGGTCCGCACGCTCCTGGCTCTTCATGGAGCAGAACTCGAGGATCTCTATCCCGCGTCACCGATCCAGCAGGGGATGTTGTTTCATAGTCTCCATGGTGAAGACGCGGGGGCCTATCACAATCAGGTCGTTTATGCGTTCACCCAAGGACTGGACCCGGAGGTATTTGAGGATGCCTGGCAGCATGCAGTGGATCGGCACACAATTCTCAGGACGGGATTCGTGTGGGACGTTGCGCCCGAACTGCTGCAGGCCGTGGTCCGTCGTGCTCAGTTGTCCGTGGAACATCTCGATTGGCGGCATCTCGCCCATGAGGCTGCCAGGCAAGACGTGTTGCGGGACTATCTCTCGGCCGACCGTCTTCGCGGATTCACATTTGATCGACCGCCGCTGATGCGTCTGACGTTGATCCGACGGACGGAGCGCTCGTGGTGGATCGTCTGGAGTTTGCATCATGCGATTTTGGATGGATCGTGCCAGGCGTTGTTGGTGCAGGAGGTCATGACTACTTACGAACGCCTTCGACGTGGCGAGGCCGTGGCGGTGACCCCTGCGCCTTCTTATCGGGAATACATCCGGTGGTCGTTGCAGCAGGACCTCTCAGCGGCCGAGCAGTTTTGGCGGGAGTATCTGCGTGGTTTCGAACAGCCGACTCGATTACCAGAGCAGGTAGCGGATTCTGCTGCCGAGTCCGCGCCTTACGGTGAACAGCGTGTGGAGTTACCCCCTTCAGTCTTGCGAGGCCTGGAGCAGTTGGCTCGATTTCAGCATGTGACGCTGAACACGGTCATTCAAGGGGCCTGGGCCTTGTTGCTCCGTCGGTACTGCGATACCGGCGATGTCATGTTCGGCGTGACGGTTTCGGGCAGACCTCAGGAGTTGATGGGCAGCGATTCCGTTCTTGGTGTGTTCATCAATACCATGCCGCTACGGGTGCGGATGGTGCCGGTCGAGCAGCTCGGAGACTGGCTTCGAACCCTGCAAGCGGTCAACGTCGAGCTGCGCCAGTATGAGGCGACTCCGCTGGTGCAGATTCAAGGATGGAGTGATATCCAACGGGGAACATCCCTGTTCGACAGCGTACTCGTGTTTCAAAACTATCTTCTCGACAAGACGGTTCAGGAATACGGCAGTACGTTCGGTATCGAGTCCGTCGATGTCGAAGGGTGGACGAACTATCCACTCACGATCACCGTGGTGCCGGAAGAACGACTCACAGCCATCTTTTCCTACGATCGTCGTCGCCTGAGTGACGAGATGATTGGGCAGGTCGTCCGCCATTGGACCGGCATCTTGGATGAGATGATCAGGAAGCCGGACGCTCGGTTGTCCGAATTGTCCATTCTCTCCGATCAAGAACGCCAACAGCTCTTGAAGGACTGGTGCGACCAGCGACGATTCAACATGGGCGACCAGTGTTTGCCTGATTTATTCGAAACGCAAGTGGCTCGGACGCCTGAACGTATCGCCCTATCGGACAACGGTGTGGACGTGACCTATCGGGAGCTCGATGCTAAAGCGAATCAGTTGGCGCACTACTTGCGCAAGCGAGGTGTGGGGCCGGATGTGAAAGTGGGAATCTGTCTGGAGCGATCGAGAAATCTGTTGGTCGCGATGCTGGGAGTTCTCAAGGCTGGCGGCGCCTACGTTCCGCTAGATCCGACATATCCGACTGAACGGCTAAGCTACATGCTGCATGATGCCCAGGTCTCGGTAGTGGTGGCGCAGGGATCGCTACCGGTCAACCTTGAGATCAAACAACGGGCGGTGATCGATCTGTACGACTGGGAACTGATTGGCCGTGAGTCGAGGGAAAAACCACCTGTTCCCCGCAGCCTCGATCAGCTGGCCTATGTCATCTACACATCGGGATCAACTGGTCGACCTAAGGGGGTGATGGTCCGACAGGGCAGTGCCGTGAATTTTCTCTTAGCCATGCAGGATACGTTACAGCTGTCCAGTCAGGATGTGCTGGCGGCGACGACCTCCATCTCGTTCGACATCGCGCTCTTGGAATGGTTCCTGCCACTGGTGGTGGGGGCCAAAGTGGTCGTGCTTAGCCGCGACATCGTTGTCGATGGGCCTCGATTGGCACAGGCACTGGTCCAGAGAGGCGTCACCGTCATGCAGGCAACGCCTTCAGGATGGCGCCTGTTGCTCGATGCCGGGGCTGTCCCTCCGGTACGTGTGCTGTGTGGTGGTGAAGCCTTGTCACGTGAGTTAGCGAACAAGTTTCTCGCTCAAGGCCTTGAGATATGGAATCTCTATGGACCGACCGAGACGACCGTATGGTCGATGATGGCTCGTGTGAGCGAGTGTGATGAGGCCGTTCCGTTGGGACGAGCGATCGCGAGCACGCAGATTTATCTGCTCGATGCAGAAGCCAATCTTGTCCCGATAGGAGTGTCGGGAGAACTATATATCGGCGGCGATGGGGTAGCGAGAGGGTACTGGCAACGGCCAGATTTGACTGCTGAGCGATTCACTCCCGATCCATTTGGGACGAAACCGGGACAGCGGCTCTATCGAACCGGTGATCAGGCTCGGTATAGGCTTGACGGAACACTGGAGTTTCTGGGCCGTGTCGATCATCAGGTGAAAATTCGTGGCCATCGTATCGAACTCGGGGAGATCGAATCGCGCCTGCGTCAGCATCCTGCCGTGCGTGAGACGGTCGTGATGGCCCGGGAAGACCGGCCGGGAGACAAGCGGCTGGTGGCGTATGTTGTGAGCGAAAGCACCGCGCGCGATGCCTCGATGATTCGATCGTTCACGGCCGAAACGTTGCCGGACTACATGGTCCCTGCCGTGGTGATGTTCCTGGATTCCCTGCCGTTGACGCCTAACGGCAAGATTGATCGAAAGGCTCTTCCCATGCCGGAGGATTCGGACCTGTCACCCTGCGGTGATGCTCCCCGCACTGCGGTTGAGGAAATTGTGGCTGGGATCTGGGCCGAAATCCTCGGCGTGAAGCATGTCGGCATTCACGACAATTTCTTCGAACTGGGCGGCCATTCGCTGCTCGCCACGCAGGTCGTTTCTCGCATCCGGACCTCGTTCCAGATCGACTTGCCGCTTCGAAACCTTTTCGAGGCGCCGACGGTTGAGGCGCTGAGTGCTGTTATTGAGCAAGCATGTTCTGGTGAAGATAAGGTCACATCCGCACCGCTTGTATCTCTCGATCGACTTGGGCCGCTCCCATTGTCCTTTGCCCAGCAACGCTTGTGGTTCCTGTCACAGTTGGAGCCGGACGGGTGGTCGTACAATCTCCCGTTTGCTTTACGACTCACTGGCACGCTCGATGCCGATGCCTTGTCGAAGAGTTTCGAGCAAGTGATCGCCAGACACGAAACACTGAGAACGACGTTCCGCGAGGTCAACGGCGAACCGGTACAGCTCATCGGCACGGCGGATGAGTTCGTCCTGCCACTTGATGATCTGAGCGGACTGCCTGACGACCGGCGGGATGAGGCCGTACGCGAAGCCGCCTCAGTGGAGGTCCGGCGGTCGTTCCGGTTGGATCAGGACCGGCCCATTCGCGCCAGGCTGCTCCGTTTGGCCGAGCGGCACTACGTCTTGCTCGTCACACTCCATCATATTGCTGCGGATGCTTGGTCGATGACGCTGTTGGCCAACGAGGTGGCGGTCTTCTATCAGGCTCTGGTCGGGCAAGCGGGCAACTTGGGCGAGGTGCTGCCGACATTGCCTATTCAGTACGCGGATTTCGCCCGCTGGCAGCGACAGCGGCTGCAAGGATCGGTGCTGGACGGGCATCTCGCCTATTGGAAGCAACGGTTGGGCGTCAACCCGCCGGTCTTGAAATTGCCGACGGACCGGCCGCGTCCCGCCGTGCAGACTTTTCGTGGCGCCCGTCACCTCTTCACGATCCCCGCAGAGCACGCCGACCGGCTGCGCGCGTTGAGCCGCAAGCAGGGCGTGACCCTGTTCATGACGTTTCTGGCGGCATTCAACACTCTGCTTTTCCGTACGACGGGACAGGAAGATATTCTGGTCGGCACCGACGTGGCCAACCGCAACCGTGAAGAGACGGAAGGATTGATCGGTTTTTTCGTGAACCTCCTGCCGCTCCGTACCGACCTCGGCAGTAATCCTACCTTCCTGGAGTTGCTGGGGCAGGTACGACGGACAGCGTTGGAGGCCTATGCGCATCAGGACCTGCCGTTTGAAAAAATTGTGGAAGCCCTGAAGCTCAAGCGCGATTTGGGAGGCAATCCACTGGTTCAGGCGCTCCTTGTCCTGCAAAACGTGCCGCCGCCTTCCATGGAACTGCCGGGACTGGAAGTCGGGGCGCTCGAGTTCGAAAGCGAGGTGGCACGGTTCGATCTCGCCTTGTTTATGGAAGACGCTGAGGATGGTTTGACAGGCCTCTGGCAATATAACACGGACCTATTGGATGCCTCTACGATCGCCGTCTTGTCGGATCGGTTCGTGACACTGCTCGGGAGCATCGTCGCCCATCCGGAGGCCAGGCTGTCCGCGATCGAGATCTTGTCTCATACGGAAAAGGAGTCTGCCATGATCGAAGCCAAACAACGTGAGGAAAGCAGGTTCAAACGGTTCAAGAACATTCAGCCGAAGGCGGTGCCGCTCGCTCAGCGGACGCTGGTCGAGCGTGGATATCTCGAGGCGGATCAGACTCTGCCTCTGGTCATACAACCGGCGGTCGAGGACGTAGATCTGGCCGCGTGGGGACAAGACAATCGGGAGAAGGTTGAGCAGGAGTTACTCGCGCACGGAGCCATCCTGTTTCGAGGATTTTCGCTCAAGGGAGCTGAGGATTTCGAGCAGGTCGCTCAGGCGCTATGCCCCACGCTGTTCGGCGAATACGGGGATCTGCCGCGGGAGAAAGCCGGGCGGCATCTGTACGGATCCACGCCCTATCCGGCCGACCGGACCATTCTCTTTCACAACGAAAGCTCACATTTGCATCGATGGCCGTTGAAACAGTCGTTCTTCTGCGTGCAAGCGGCGCAGCAGGGTGGGGAGACGCCCATCGTGGATTGCCGAAAAATGTGTGAACGCCTGCGACCGGAGTTGCGTGAGAAATTTCAGGAACTGGCGCTGATGTATGTGAGAAATTTCACTCCCGGTTTCGACGTCAGCTGGCAGGATTTCTTTCATGCCGATGACAAGGCCGTCGTCGAACAGATCTGTCGACAGCACGGTGTCGAATGGGATTGGACGTCCGACGGAGGGCTGCGCACCAGACAGATCTGTCCGGCCATCATCAAGCACCCAAGAACCGGCGACTGGGTGTTCTTCAACCAGATTCAACTGCATCACATCTCGTACCTTGAGCCGGCGGTCCGAAGTTCTCTGGTCGATGTGCTGGGCATCGAGCGAGTACCGCGCAATGTGTACTTCGGCGACGGCTCTCCGATCGAGGATGACGTGGCGGCGGAAATCGGTGAACTCTATGAACGGACGTCGGTCCGGTTTCCCTGGCAAAACGGAGACCTGCTTATGCTCGACAACATGCTGGTAGCCCACGCCCGATTGCCGTTCGTCGGACCGCGGAAGATCGTCGTGGCGATGGGAGAGATGATCAATCAACGAGATGTTCTCGCAGTGACTGTATAGAGGCGTCATGCAACCGACTATAGCTGTACAAGGGTTCCGGCTTTCTCCTCAACAAAAGCGTCTGTGGGTGCTTCAACAAACGTTCGGAGCCGTCTGGACTCAGGGAACACTGAGCATCCAGGGCATACTGGACCGCGTCCGCCTCGAACGGGCTGTGCATGCGGCGGTGGACAAACACGAAGCGTTTCGAACGCTATTCTGCAGGGAACCAGGGGTAAAGGTACCTTTACAAGTCATCGCTGAGGACTGCAGGCCCGTCTGGGAGACCGTCGATATTCAGTCAACCGACGCGGCGATGCGCGCAACAACACGTGATGAGCTGTTGGAGGAGCATCGTCGTCAGACGATTGATTGGGAACAGGGGCCGCCGGTCCGCTGCACTCTGTGCCGACTGTCGGATCACGAGCATTGGCTTCTGATCAGCCTACCGGCCATGTGCGCCGATGCCAGGACGCTTCATAACTTGGCCGGTGAGATCGCCGCCGGTTACGGCGCCGCCGGGCATAAGGGTCATGAGGAACCGGTGCAGTACACCCAGTTTGCCGAATGGCAGAACGAGTTGCTCGCGGACCAGGATGCTGCCAATGGCCGGCGGTTCTGGGGAGACATGCTGGTAGACCAAGCTTCGATGACGTTACCGTTCGAGTGTACACGACAAGAGACCGGCGGCTGGCCGACAGAGACGCTTGTCTGGAACTTGAGTGGAGAAGTTGTTGCATCGTTGCTGGCTCTGTCCGAACGGTATGAGACGCCGGTAGAAGCGTTGCTGTTGGCCGCCTGGCAGGTCGTGCTGGGCCGGGTCGGTGACCGTCCGGAATATCTCATGGCTCTGCTCAGCGACGGGAGAAAATACGACGAGCTGGAGTCGGGGATGGGACTCTTCGCCAAGTGGGTGCCTCTGCGGTGCCGGATCGACCTGGACACACCATTTCGGGAGCTGGCGGCTGCAGTCTGGTCCGACCAGCAGCAGGTACGAGAGTGGCAGGAGTACTTCCTGTGGGACGGCAGGGCCGAAGGAATCGACTTTACAACGACGGAACTAGTGGGATTTGAGTTTCAAACACTGGGATCGTTCGCGCAGACCGGAGATATCGTCTTCTCGTTCGAGCCGTCGGCTGTCCGATTCGAGCCACTCAAGCTGACCTTGACCTGTACGAGACGAAGCCGGTCGATCCAGTTGCGACTGCAGGCCGATTCGAAACTGGTTCATACGGCGGCGCTTTCGATCCTGAGAGAAGCCATGACTGCTGTGCTCACCGGTGCGGCGGCGCAGCCGGAGACCTGCGTCGGGCTGCTGCCCTTGCTGAGCGAATCCAAGCGGAGCCGATTGCTGCACACAGGCCACGGCACCGCACATCCACTCCAGACTGCACAATCTCTCGTGACTCTGTTCGAACATCAAGCCGAAGCGCGGCCTGATGCGACCGCCGTCGTCTGCGGCGACTGCCGCCTCACCTACGCTGAATTGAATGCCAGAGCCAACCAGGTTGCGCATGGACTGAACAGGAGGGGAGTGGGACAAGGCGATCTCGTGGGATTGTGTGTCGAGCGCTCGGTCGAAATGGTGGCCGGATTGTTGGGAGTACTTAAATCCGGCGCCGCCTATGTGCCGCTCGATCCGGAGAACTCTATGGTGCGCCTGACGTTTGAGATTGCGCAGGCTGGGATCGCCGTCGTGCTGACGCAGGCGAAATGGCGGCAGCGCCTACCCGCCACCGGGACGACGGCGCTCGGGCTGGATTTCCAGGACTGGGCGTTTGCGGAGGAGCCGTCCGGCAATCCTGATCGGATGGTTCACCCGATGGAACTGGCCTATGTGATCTATACCTCGGGATCGACCGGTGTTCCGAAAGGCGTCGCCGTTACTCATCTCGGTGTGGTGAACTACACGGGCTACATCTGCCGAGCGGTACATGCCGAGGCCGGCCTGAGTTATGCCACCGTCTCAACCCTCAGCGCCGATCTCGGAAATACCGTGATCTTTGCGTCGCTCGTATCCGGCGGGTGCCTGCATGTGATTGGGTACGACACGGCCACGGATGGACGGAAGTTCGGAGAGTATTGTGCCAATCATCCGATCGACGTGCTGAAGATAGTGCCGGCCCATTTCCAATCGTTGCTTGCGACGGCGGAGGACCACGAGGTGCTGCCACGGGGGCAGCTCGTCCTTGGAGGGGATGTGTTATCTCATGCGCTCGCCGACCACATAACGGCGTCCGGGCGCTGTCGTTTGCTGAATCATTACGGGCCGACGGAGACGACGATCGGGTGCCTGACTTTTCCGGTCGAGGCGCAGCATGAAGACGTACGACTCTCTACGACCGTGCCGATCGGTCGTCCGATCGACAATGCAGAAGCCTATATTTTGGACGAGCGGCTCGATCAGTTACCCGTCGGTATACCCGGAGAACTCTATCTCGGCGGGGCGGGACTGGCGCGTGGGTATCTTGGACGGCCCGATCTCACGGCCCAACGGTTTGTGCCTCATCCTTTTGCATCCCAACCGGGAAGCCGTCTCTACAAGACCGGTGATCTGGCGCGTATTCTGCCGGACGGTACAGTGGAATTCCTCGGCAGAACCGATTTTCAGATCAAGCTCCGGGGGTACCGCATTGAATTGGGCGAAATCGAGGCGCGTCTTACCGAACATCCCGGCATTCAACAAGCGGTCGTGACAGCGCGAGCAAGCCAAGCGGGCGAGAAATATCTGGCTGCGTATATCGTAGCCCGCGACTCTGCCGGTGAACCGGCAGGATGGCGTGAGTTTTTAAAGGAATGTCTGCCGGACTACATGATTCCTACCGCCCTGCTCTGTCTGCCGGCGCTCCCATTGAATCAGAACGGGAAAGTCGATCGGGCGCTCCTGCCGGAGCCGGAGGCATATCTGGCGTCGAATCGCCGTTATGTGGCGCCTCGTAATCCCTCGGAAGAGATGCTGACAGGCATCTGGGCGACCATCCTCAAGCGGGATCGGATCGGGATTCATGACGATTTTTTTGATCTCGGCGGACATTCATTGTTGGCGACGCAGGTCATGGCACGGGTGCGCTCGGTCTTTCGTGTGGAACTACCGCTGCGGACTCTCTTCGAGGCGACGACGGTGGCCCAACTGGCGGAAGCCATACAGTCGGCCCGCTTGCAGGACGGAGACATGGACATGCCGCCGGTTTCGCGAGTACAGCATGACGGGCCGGTCCCGCTGTCCTTTTCCCAGCAGCGTCTGTGGGTCTTGACGCAACTGGAACCGGATGGTGCTTCCTACAATCTTCCGATCGCGCTCCGATTGTCGGGGACACTCGATGTCAAGGCTCTTGAATGGAGCGTCAACGAGCTCGTTCGGCGGCACGAAGTATTGCGCACCACGGTGGCGTTGTCGGACGGACAACCAATACAAATCGTGGCGCCGGCAACGGCGCTGCCGCTTCCCGTTGTCACGCTCGATCATCATGTGGATAAATCCGAACGGGAGGCGGCCGTCTTACGGCTTGCGACGGCTGAAGCGCAGCGTCCGTTCGAGTTGGCTTATGGTCCCATGCTGCGCGTCACGCTGCTCAGACTCGACGTGGAGGAACACGTCCTATTGTTGACGATGCACCACATCGTGTCCGATGCCTGGTCTTCACATATTCTCGTGCGGGAGATGACCGAGCTCTATGTCGCTCAGGTCCAAAGCAGACCGGCGGCACTTCCGGAACTCCCGGTTCAATACGCGGATTTCGCCATCTGGCAGCGACAATGGCTGTCGGGTACGCGCTTAGATCGCCAACTCGACTATTGGAAGAAGCGATTGGCAGATGCGCTCGAGCCGCTGAACCTTTTGATGGATCATCCGCGACCTCCGGTCCAAACCTCCCATGGGGCTTCGCTCACTGTGTCGTTGTCGCCCGAACTGTCCTCAGCGATGACCGAGCTCAGCCGACGCGAGGGCGTCACGTTGTTCATGACCTTGCTGGCCGGGTTCTATGCCTTATTGTTCAAATATACCGGCCGGCCTGACCTCGTCGTCGGATCTCCGATTGCCAACCGCACTCGTAGCGAGATCGAAGGGCTGATCGGTTTCTTCGTGAATACGCTGGCGCTGCGGGCCGACTTGTCGGGGAGTCAGACGATCCGCGAGCTCCTGGCGCTGGTCCGACAGGTCTGTCTGGGCGCATACACGCATCAGGACGTACCGTTTGAAAAACTGGTCGAGGTGCTGCAGCCTGTGCGTGACGTCAGTTACTCGCCGATTTTTCAAGTCATGTTTGAACTACAAAATGCGCCCACCTCCGAGTTGGCCGTTCCGGGACTCCAGATTGCCACGGTGGATGTGGAGCCGCTGACGGCCAAGTTCGATCTGACGTTGTCTCTGTGCGAAAACGAAGCCGGGCTGACGGCGTCGATGGAATACAACAGCGATCTGTTTTCCGCCGACAGTGTCATGCGCATGCTCCGGCACTATGAATTGATCCTTCAAGGCATGGCCGTGCAGCCCGATACCACGATTGAGGATTTGCGGCTGTTGACCGACGAGAAGCAACGTTTGCTGACCGACTGGAACGTGGGACCACGACTATCATTGCCGGATCGGTCTTTTGCGCAGCTGTTCGAAGCGCAGGCATCGGCGACGCCGGATCGCGTGGCCGCTGTCTGCATGGATCGTCGGGTGACCTATCAGGAGTTGAATCGTCGTGCGAACCGAGTCGCCCATGCGTTGCGGCTCAAGGGCGTGGAGCCGGAAATGGTCGTGGCGGTCTTAGGTGACAGAAATCTCGACTTCTTGGCGATGCTGCTGGGGATCGTCAAGACAGGCGGTATGTATCTGCCACTCGATACAGGGCATCCGGATCACCGACTGAGGCATATGCTCGCTGAAAGCCGACCGCGTGTGTTGTTGACCACGGAGACCTCTCGGCAACGCGTGATGCCGCTGCAGGAAGGTCTGTCGGAGCATGAGCCGTCGACTCTTCTCACGATGGAAGAGACCCAGTCATCGGTGAACGACGAGATGAATCCTTTCACCTCTGTTCATCCACGGGGCGCCGCCTATGTGATCTATACCTCCGGCTCCACCGGGACTCCCAAGGGCGCGATCGTCGAGCATCGTGGGATGCTCAATCATCTCTGGGGGAAATTGCAGACGCTTGAGTTGACCGCGGACGACGTGATCGCCCAGACCGCATCCCAGTGTTTCGATATTTCCATCTGGCAGTTTCTGGCTCCGCTGTTGTGCGGTGGACGGGTTTGCATCGTTCCGGACGACATCGCGCATGACCCGGGACGGCTGCTTCATCATGTGGAGGCGGCAGGTGTCACAATCCTCGAGGCCGTGCCGGCGATGCTGCAGGGCATGCTCGATATGGCAGCCAATAGCGGCGAGAGCGAACCGGCGCTCGTACGGCTGCGGATGGTATTACCGACCGGAGAGGCGCTACCTGCATCGCTTTGCCGGCGTTGGCTTGCCCGGTACCCAGTAGTTCCGCTGATCAACGCCTATGGGCCGGCGGAATGTGCGGATGATGTCGCGTTGTATCCTGTGACGCAGATTCCGGAGGAACATGTAACTTTCATGCCAGTAGGCAGGCCGGTACCCAACATCGAGCTCTACGTGCTCTCTCCGTCATTGAAGCCTCTGCCGATCGGAGTCGTGGGGGAATTGTGCGTGGCCGGAGTCGGTGTCGGGCGAGGGTATTTGTGCGATTCGGCCAAGACGGCAGAGGCCTTCATTCCCCATCCGTTCGCCTGCGAACCAGGCGCGCGCCTGTATCGAACAGGTGATACGGCCAAGTACTTACCGAACGGAGACATTCAGTTTCTCGGTCGCATGGATCATCAGGTCAAGGTTCGCGGTTTCAGGATTGAGCTAGGAGAGGTTGAGGCACAGCTGCTCGAGCATCCGGAGGTGCACGAGGCTGTCGTCGTGGTCAAAGAAGATGTCGGAGGGGATAAACGGCTCGTCGCGTATGTGGCGGGAGGCGCCTCTCATGAAACGCTGCACGAATTTCTGCGCGAGCGAGTGCCCGATTATATGGTGCCGTCCACTATCGTCGTGCTGGAGTCGTTGCCTCGCAATGCCAACGGTAAAGTCGACAGGCGATCATTACCCGAACCCGACCTCCGGGGTTCGCTACAGACGTTCGTTGCACCCCGCACGGACATGGAAACGAGGTTGGCGCGCGAGTGGGCGGAGGTGCTTGGCCTGCCGCAAGTAGGAATTCACGACAACTTCTTCGATCTCGGAGGTCATTCGTTGACGGCGGTGCAGCTCGTATCGCGCATCCAGAGGATAATCGGAAATCCGATCGCGCTGCTTGACCTCTTTCAGGCCCCGACGGTGGCGGGTTTGGTGGAACGGATCTCCGGCCAAGCCGAGGCGGCATCTTCTCCATTCGTGGTGCTTCAGGCCGGACGAGAGGGCGCGCCGCTTTTTTGTTTCGATCCGACCGGGACGCACGTCGCGGCGTATCAATCGGTTGCCTATTCGCTGGGCCAGGAGCAGCCGGTGTATGGATTACCGTTGGGCTGGATCTTCTCAGAACCCTGGAATCGTCTGTCGATGGATCTGATTGCCGCACGCTATGCCGTGATCATTCGAGATAGGCAGAAAGACGGGCCGTATCTCTTGCTCGGATGGTCTAATGGGGGAGCCATCGCTTTGGCTGTTGCGCAACAGCTGGAACGACAAGGACAATCGGTCAATTTCCTCGGCATTCTGGACACGCAATTTCAAACCATGTCGGATTCTACGGATTCGGTCGAGGAAGAACTGCTCCACTATATCCAGGGAGACCGTAGAGAGGCCTTCCTGGCTGTGCCAGAGGTCGAGCGGCAGGCTCTCAGCGATGCTCTGAAACGGTTGGGCGATGAGGATCGGGTGGAATATGGGATTCGATGGGCTCAGGACCGAAAGCTGCTGTCCCGCGAGGAATCGGAGGCGTCCATCGCCGCTCTAAAAGTCGCCTATGCTCTGGATCGCGAGTCGGCCGGAATGCTACGCGCGGCCGTACAGAATCCCCTTCAGGCGCCGATTCATGCCTGGTGGACCAGTGCGACTCTTCGGAAGCACGGGAAAGCTCCGGTTGATTGGAGTGTGTGTACAAGGGGAATCGCGGTGAGTGAAACGGTTCACGGCGAGCATGCGGATGTGGTGCGGAGCATTCAGGTTCATCAGCGCATCAGTGAAATTCTGTCTATGCTACGAGGCGGTCGCGCACAGGAGGAGTCATATGCAGTACAACCCTGACACCGGGGGCAAGTTCAAGATCGTGATGAATACGTATCGAGTCTTCGGATTCTGGGAGACGCTCAAGGAGATTATTCTGTATCTCTTGAGCCAAAAACCTCACGATGACTTCGATAAAAAATATGGGGTCGTGACGTCCGGTGTCACGGAGTCGTCCGATGCCGGTATCGCAGATGAGACGGCCCGGAGCCTGGCGGTAGGCTATGTCCCAACGAGAGAGGTTGTCATTCGGCATATTTTGAACAACACGACGAAGGGGCTCGATCTCAATGCCTATTCGTTTGTAGACCTGGGCTGTGGGAAAGGTCGCACCCTGATTGTGGCGGCTCAACTCCCTTTTAAAGAAGTGATCGGGGTGGAGCTGTCTCCATTGCATTGTGATGTGGCGGAAACCAACGTGGAGCGGTATTTGTCCGATGGAATGCAGCAGCTGCTCTGCAGAAATATTCGGGTATGTTGTGTCAATGCGGCGGATTTCGTGTTTCCGAACACGAACCTTCTCATTTACATGTACCGGCCATTTCTGGGGCCAGTATTCAAGCACGTCGCTGAGAATCTGCGTCGCTTCCAAGCGGCCAGCGGACATCGTGTCCTTATTGCCTATTCGTGCCCAGTAGAGGAATTGATGCTCGAGGAATACGCGGGGTTCATCAAACGAACCGAGTATCAAGTGATCTCCATGGACTATTCTTGGAGCTTCTGGGAGTGTCACGCAGAAGAACCCTCGGAACTTGCTCTAACTGAGTACCGTTGATTTCGTATGCTTGGTCAAACGCTGGTTTTCTCGTTTCACATTTTGGTGCTGTGCAATACCTGGTCGGCTATTGTAAGTCTTTGTCTTGTAATGGATCCCTAGTTTTAGGTCTGAGAAATCCAGTTTATGTCCTCAGGACAAGCTGAAATGGAAAGAGGCGACGATCACGTCTCCGCGGGTTCTTCGGACATTTCAAGTGGCATGGGGACGGCAGAACCGTGAAGGGCGCAGAAAAGCTTTCTTTCTCAATGCCATTCTTTCAAAGCAGAAGGGTTACCGAAGAACCTTGCAGGCGGCCTGATAAGATTTCCTCTGTGAGGTAGGTGAGCTGTTATGACACTTGCGTTGGCAGAGTTGCAAAAACTTTATGTATGTTCACATCGACGCTGACCGAGGCCGTAGTGCTCACTTGTAGAGTAAATTGTACATCCAGCCTGTCGTAAGAGCCTGCCGACTGGTGAAGATGTTCTATCACAGACTTTATCTTGATCCAGACATCTGAGCCAACATTCGATACGATCTCCCGGCCCGTTTCTGAGAGTGAGAAGGACAGGACCACGAGCACTCTCGCAGTGGTCCAGTCACATTTCGTGAACGGAACGTCATGGACGCCAACCGTCACCGGGTACGCTCCCTCTTACGTGCGAATTTCATCCATGAGCTCGTCGGGCAGTGTTCTTGTTATCATCTCGTCCTCATAAGTTTCCCTTCTCGGTAACTGACAATCTTGCATCACGTGCTTGTCATCGGAGTGTACTGCTACGGTGACTTCTTCTATAGATTCTGCAGATGTTTCGTGCTCAGGGGTAGTCAGTAGTCAATGAGTATGGACCGTGACGGTCACTTTGGAGAAGTCCTTTCCTTTCTGCGGCCCCCTACCTTTTCGGTATGGTGAATAATTCTGAACCCTCTCATAAGTGCCACTCGCGAGAGGTGTGCAGAGGGTCGCTCAGCGCACTCGACCTCATTGGTAGTCCATGAAGGAAAGGCTTACCCAAAAGCGCTATGAATAACCTTTTGACAATGGATGAGGCCGCGAAGTATTTAGGCATATCCAAATTGACTCTGTACGGATGGGTCTCCGCCAGAAAACTTGGGTATGTCAAAATCGGGCGGCTGGTAAAGTTCAAGCAGGCTCAGCTGGACGCCTGGATCGATCAACACACGATCACACCACGGAGAGACAGCCATGGGACTCACTAAGCGGCACGATAGTTACTATGTGGAATTTCCGGTGATCGAAAGTGCGGACGGAAAATCATTGGCTCTCGCGAGTGGTGTACCCGGTGCCCGTTGGAAACGCTGGAAGGTGGGGTGTCTCAATAAGACTGTTGCCAAGGAGATGGAAGCCACCATCAGGACACGACTCCTCCTCGGCCACGAGAAGACCGAACAAGCCAAGCCGATCCTCTTTAAAGAATGGGCGAAGGCGTACCTGGAGCTGGAAACCGTTAAGGGCCTCCGTTCGTTCGCGGGCCGATCCCATAGCATCAACACCCATCTCATACCCTTCTTCGGTCATCGGATCCTCTCTGAGATCCGACCGGAAGACATAGAAGCCTTCCGCAGCCAAAGAAAGAAGCCAAACGGAAAAAGGGCCAGCACTCAGACCATCAACCATGATCACATCGCCCTGAAGCATTGCTTGAACGTAGCGATCAAGCGAGGACTGCTCCAGGCTAACCCTGCTTCACGGGTAACCATACCCAACCCCCAGAACGAACGGGATCGGGTGCTCACGGAAGAAGAATGGGGCCGATTACATCAGGCCGCGAAGCCACACCTCCGCCCGGTGCTTTTGACGGCCTATCAACTCGGCCAACGGTTCGGGGAGATTGTGTCTCTCACCTGGGACCGTGTTGATCTCCGTCGGGGATTCATCACCCTTCGAAGTCAAGACACCAAGACCAAAACCGGACGGCGTGTTCCCATGACCGCAGACGTTCGATCAACCCTCCAACGCTTGGCCAAAATTCGCCGTCTGACGAACAACCACGTGTTCACCTACAAGGGCCGACCGCTTCAACGTATTAGCCGGTCCTTCAGGACCGCGTTGAGAGACGCCGGAATCACTGACTTTAGATTCCATGATCTCCGTCATTGTGCATCGACAAACCTACGACGCGCCGGTGTTGATACAGCAACCGCGATGAAGATCGTGGGGCACAAGTCTGAGAAGATGTGGAAGCGATACAACTCAATCGAAGAGAAAGACTTGACGGATGCTGCTGTGAAGGTGCAAAAGTACCTTGACGTTAACACCCTAATAACACCAAGCGACATGGCCGTTGAGGGTCATTCCTCCAAGTAGTTGAAATATTTGAGTGCGCCCGTAGCTCAGTCGGATAGAGCATCAGCCTTCTAAGCTGAGGGTCGTTGGTTCGATTCCAACCGGGCGCACCATTTCATATTCGCCGCCGTTCATATTTTTTAGCCATCTGAATGGCAAGGATAATTCCTCATTTTTGGCGGTTCGAAAACCCTCTGTCAGGTGGTAGGGCAACTTCTTGGCAAATACCATTCTGAGGACCATTCTTTTGTCCTCCA
This sequence comes from Candidatus Nitrospira nitrosa, assembly GCF_001458735.1. Classification (NCBI taxonomy): domain Bacteria; kingdom Pseudomonadati; phylum Nitrospirota; class Nitrospiria; order Nitrospirales; family Nitrospiraceae; genus Nitrospira; species Candidatus Nitrospira nitrosa. The sequence continues at coordinate 346,180 of NZ_CZQA01000009.1, read as the reverse complement.
GGCTGTCAGAACTCCAGAGATAACAAGGGTTTGCCAGAAACATCGTTGCGGTTCGAAAACATTCCTCGAAGGGTTGCATCGGGCGACCACCTTGATTGATCTTTTCTCGTAGGAGATTTTTTCTTCTTCCAGCCGAGCAATTTCATTTTCGTATTTTGAATGGCGGCCGGGTTGTCAATTTCGACCAGCCGCTGGAGGAGCCTTTCCACCTTTCCCTCCAGTACAGGAATCTGCCCCTTCAACCACAATCTTGGCAAAGGGGACCCGCTGGCCGCGTCCCCGTTGCATTCCCCCGAGGCTATGTTGCTCCTGGGGCATTGAGCCCACCGTCGCACCGGTCAAACGTATCGTCGTTTTATTACTCGCAAGAGGAGCCTTCGCGCTCCTCCTGCACCTCCATCGACCAAGGGGCCCAGCGCCCCTCTGGAACCCCATCCGTGACCAACCCTCCACTGATTGGATGCGCAGGAGCCCAGCGTGACCGAATAGCCTAGAAATAAATTGACGCAAAAACCTAAATGTTGTAAGGCTTAATGGCCTAGAAGTTGTACGGCACAAAAACCGAGTATCAGGAATCTATCGATGGCCACGCCCGCCGACAAACTCGCCGCTTCGCTAGCCGTGCTGAAGAAGCTTCAGGATGAGGGCCGGGTTGCGCTTCGGGCCCGCGACATGACTCGCACGTACCGGGAGCGGTTGCTCAAAGCCGGGTTTATCCGGGAAGTGATGAAGGGCTGGTACATCCCGTGCCGACCGGACGAGCCACCAGGAGAAAGTACCTCCTGGTACGCCTCGTTCTGGGCGTTTTGCACCTCCTATTTGGAATCCCGGTTTGCAAAAAACTGGTGTGTCAGCCCCGAGCAATCTATCAGTCTGCACACGGGCAACTGGACGGTGCCGCGCCAGTTGCTGGTGCGTTCCCCGCGTGGGAACAACAAGCCGACCGAACTGCTTCACGACACGTCGGTGTTTGACGTTCGCCTTGAATTGCCGCCTGCCGCCGACCGGACCGTGAAAGACGGGGTGCGGCTCTATCAATTGCATGCCGCATTGCTGGGCTGCTCGCAAGCACACTTTGCCGCACACCCCACCGAGATGCGTGCGGCGCTGGCCATGGTAGAGGATGCGTCCGGCCTGCTCAGCCGCTTGCTGGAAGGCGGGCACAGTATTATCGCCGGGCGGCTGGCGGGGGCGTTTCGCAATATCGGACGTGACAGGATCGCCGATGAGATTCTGGGTGCGATGCAGGCCGCCGGATATACGGTGAGCGAGAGCGATCCGTTCGAGACCCCCTCACCCGTTGTATTCGGCACGCGGGAGAGTTCTCCCTACGTCAACCGGATGCGCATGGACTGGGCACGTATGCGTGATGACGTGCGCCGCCTGTTCCCGGACGCGCCGGGGCGTCCCGCGAATGTCGCTGCGTACTTGAAACGGGTAGAGGAAATCTATGTGAACGATGCCTACAATTCACTGTCCATCGAAGGCTACAAAGTCAGCGCGGCGCTTATCGAGAAAGTCCGCACCGGTCACTGGAACCCTGACAGTGACCAGGGAGACCAGGATCAGCGCAATGCGCTGGCCGCACGCGGCTACTGGCAGACGTTCCAGGCGGTCAAGCGGAGTATCGAACAGGTCCTGCGCGGCGAAAACGCCGGGCGCATCGCCGACCACGACCACGTCAAGTGGTACCGCGAATTGTTCGGCCCCAGCGTGAGGGCGGGCATTCTGCGCCCCGCCGATCTGGCCGGATACCGCAACGGGCCGGTCTATATCCGGCGCTCCATGCATACGCCGCCGAACGTCGAAGCCGTGCGCCAACTCATGCCCGCATTCTTTGAATTGTTGCAACAGGAGAACGAGCCTTCCGTTCGTGTGGTCCTCGGACATTTCATGTTCGTCTATATCCATCCCTACATGGATGGGAACGGGCGCATAGGCCGGTTCCTGATGAATCTCATGCTGGCCTCCGGCGGCTATCCCTGGACCGTCATTCCGCTGGAGCGCCGCGCCGACTACCTAACTGCGCTCGAACGCGCCAGCGTCGAGGGCGACATCAAGCCATTCACAAAATTTCTGGCGGGGTTGGTGAGAACGGGTGCAACACAACAGGCACCATAAAAGCAGCAACCCCCAATTGGAGCCCTCGACCAACCGTTTGCCGATTGGATGCACGATGTCCGCTTCATCTGGGACATCGCCAACGAGTTGATCCCCCTACAGAGATACCAGACGAAAGATGGTCTTTCCCCAGTAGACATTCGAAGGGCTAGTCCCCTATAGTTTTACTCTCAGTTCCAATTACCAAGGAATCGGTCAGATATGCGTCGGTTGCTCCGTCCACGTGTGGTTATCGGCACGTTAGTTGGTCTCATTGCGTGTTATACCCTCGTTGGATTCGTGCTGCTTCCCTATCTCATTAAGTCATACGTCGTCCCCACCGTCTCGGAGCAAATCAAGCATCCTATTGTGCTTCGGGAGGCTGGTTTCAATCCTTTTGTGCTGTCACTTCGTCTCAGTGGGTTGGAAGTACAGGAGCCGAGCGGGACGCCGATGCTCGGATTCGAGGAATTGTTCGTGAATCTGAGTGCAGCCTCGCTGTTCTTACAAAAGGTGGCGTTCGATGAGATTCATCTCACGATGCCGTACGTGGCAGCCAGGGTCAATTCGGAGGGCAAGCTGAATCTGAGGTCGCTGGTTCCACCCGTGGATGAAAAGGCCCAACCATCTCCTCAACCGGCCGGTGAACCCAAGAAACTGATGCCGGTGCAGATTGATCTGTTGGATATCGGGAAAGGAATTATTGAGTACCGAGATGATTCGAAGCCGAGGCCGGTGGTGATCGATATCGTGCCGTTCGGGATCGTGCTACGAAACTTCAGCACGGTTCAGGTCGAGGGAAGTGAGAATGCCCATGCCTTTACGGCGGAGATCGGGAAAAATGGAAAGATTTCTTGGGGGGGGAATATATTTCTGGAGCCGGTGGAATCCGACGGCCAGCTGAATATATCAGGGATCAGGCTGAAGGTGTTATATCAAGCCGTGCAGGAGCAGTTTCAGTTCGATGTGAATGAGGGTGTCCTCGGCCTCTCAGCCTCTTATCATTTCGATCTTCGCGGCCAGGCTCCTCAGGCCACGGTGAAGAATGGAAAGGTTTCGATTGACGATTTAGCTCTCGTGGAGCGGGGTGGCATTGATCCCGTTGTAACCGTGCCGGTGTTTCATGTGGAGGGGATTCAACTGGATCTCCAGCAACAGACCGTCGAGGTCGCCAAGGTCCATTCAGCCGATGCCCGGTTTGATGCCTGGATGGCACCAAACGGTGTGCTTAATTATCAAACACTATTTTCGCCTGTGGGTGGAGAGGGAAAGACGGAGCCACCGTCGCCTGTGAAGGCCACGTCGGAGAAGCCAGCCAAACCTTGGGCGATCACGGTCGACGAAATCGGTCTGAAGAACTACAGTGCGTCGTATGAGGATCGGACGCTCCCCAAGCCTGCCCATGTGGATGTCGACAGGATGAATCTGACCGTGAAGGATGTGCAGATTCCATTCAAGAAGCCGCTACCGGTCGATCTGTCCCTGAAACTGAATGAGACGGGTGCGATTGGGGTGAAGGGAACGGTGACGGTCGAACCGTTGAAAGCTGACGCAAATCTTAAGTTGGAGCACATCGAGATCCATCCTTTTCAACCCTATCTCGATCAGTTCCTCAATGCAGAAGTGCGGGACGGTGCGGTTGATCTTGATGGAGCGGTGCATTTTTCCAAGGCACATGACAACGGGCCCATGCTGCAGTTTCAGGGGAACCTAGGGGTAAGTCAGCTGGCGATCGGGGAGCGAAACATTCTCACTGATGCCGTGACGTGGAAAGCGCTGAACTTGAATCGGGTTGCACTGGACGTCGAGCCAACGGCCGTGAAAATCGAAGAAATCGTCTGGCAAGAACCAAATGCACAGATTGTCATCGGTAGCGATGGGAAACTGAATCTCTCGCGGTTCGCCGCCTCATCTCCGCCGACTGAGCAGGCGCCGCCTCAGAAAGAGCCCGGAGGGGAAAAGTCGCAAGGCAAACCGGCGGAGCCCGTGCCTGTCAGGATTGATCAGATCAAGCTGGTGAGGTTGGCCGCGACGTTTGAGGATCAGTCGATTGAGCCTAAGGTCAAGTTCGGTCTCACGGATTTTGGCGGGACCATCAAGGGATTATCCTCCAAGCAGATCAAGAAAGCCGACGTCAATCTGGCTGGGAAAGTGGGACGAACCGCGCCGTTTAAGATCATCGGAAAGATCAACCCGTTGAGCGAGGATGCCTTCACGGACTTGGTCATCACGCTGGCCGGTATGGATCTGAGACCGGGCGGTCCATACAGCGGCAAGTACGTGGGATACGGATTATCTAAAGGGAAGTTGTCGCTCGACCTGAAGTACAAGGTGTCTGAAAAGATATTAGAAGCCGAAAACCTGGTTCATGTCGATCAACTCACGTTTGGGGAGAAGACCAATAGTCCGGATGCCACCTCGCTGCCTGTCCCGCTGGTCGTGGGACTGCTGAAGGATCGCAAGGGCCAGATTGAGATCGACATGCCGATTCGGGGTAACCTCAACGACCCGGATTTCAAGTACGGCAAGGTCGTGATTTCAACATTGCTCAATCTCCTGACCAAAGTGGTTGCGTCGCCGTTTTCCTTAATGGGCAAGTTGGTGCCTGGGGGAGGGGAGAACGAGGACGGTCTGCAGTTCATTGAGTTCCACCCAGGCAGCACCTCGTTGACTGACGACGATATGAAGAAGCTTGAGGCTTTGGAGACGGCGCTCGAGGAGCGAGCCGGACTCCGATTGGATGTCAAAGGAACGTTCGATACGACAGTGGACCGGGCGGCCCTTCAGGCGATGAAACTCCAGGATCAACTCTTTGAAATGAGCGGGAAGCCCAGAAGGATGACAGGTTCTGAGGGCGACACGCTTTCCCCCAAAGATGAGCAACGACTGCTGGAAAAACTGTATGCAAAGCTTCCTCCGCCTGATCCGGCCACCACCTCGACGGTGTCTGCCCAACCAACCACCGAGGAGATGAAACAACGAGTGGCCGCAGCTATCGTGATTTCTGATGCTGAGTTAGAGGCATTAGCTCGACAACGCGCGGAGGTCGTTCGGAATGTGTTGCTGGAAAGTGGACGGTTGACTGAGGAACGAGTCGTCCTACTGGATCCGGGAGCGGCAGAGTCCGGGCATGAGAAGGTGCGCACGCAATTGGCACTCGCCGCCGGCTCCTAAAACCATGTTTCAGATTGAACACGCGTGGTCGATATTCGGGTATCCGCAACTACTTCGATCTGAGTCGCATGCGGGTTCCATGGAGGAGAGAAAGCTCAATCTCTGGAGCGCTGAGTTCTGCTGGAAAGAGGACGCCTGAAATCTTGCACGCGTTGATGCTGGCGCCGTCCAAATTGGCCTTACTTAAGTCCACGCCGCGCAGGTCGGATTGTCGGAAATAGCAATCGCTGAAGTCCAGCCCATCGGCATCCAGTCCACGAAGATCAAGCCCTCGTAGGTCGCATCCTCGGAGATCGCATTTGTCTCCCGCAGCCTTCTTAACATTGAATTCCTTGATGCACCCTTCCCGGAGCAGCAAGTACATCGGGTCTTTGGAAATCCGGAGCTTGGTGCGCGAGGAATCCGAGTCCATGTTCCTCCTTCATCAAGGGTGCACAGGAGTCCTATCGGTTGGGATTCAAGAAACTTGAGTGTGGGGCCCGATCTGATGCCGCAAGCAAGGGAGTCGTGGCAGGAAGGGGTGTTGCTTCCTTCTCGCAGCCCCTTGAACTCGTCTATTACGACACAGTATGGTAACAAGCTACGGTCGAGTGAGGTTCTATTTCATGACGATACGATTTTAAGGAGGTGTCATATGGCGATTCGATTGGGCGATGACGCGCCGAATTTTACGGCGGAGACGACAGAGGGGACGATTAATTTCCATGAATGGTTGGGGAACGGCTGGGGCATTCTGTTTTCTCATCCTAAGGACTACACCCCAGTCTGTACGACGGAGTTAGGTACGGTCGCCAAGATCTCTCCGGAATTCAAAAAACGAGGAGTCAAGGTGATCGCCGTGAGTGTGGATCCAATGGATTCTCATAAGGGGTGGATCAATGATATTAACGAGACGCAAAAGACGACGATGAACTATCCTATCATCGCTGACCCGGATAAGAAGGTCGCGACGCTCTATGACATGATTCACCCGAATGCGATCGATAACATGACGGTGCGGTCGGTCTTCATCATTGGCCCGGATAAGAAGGTGAAGCTGACATTGACCTACCCGGCCTCCTGTGGCCGGAACTTCGATGAGCTAATGCGCGTCATCGATTCATTGCAACTCACGTCCAAATATAAAGTCGCCACTCCAGCAAACTGGAGGGATGGCGAGGATTGCATCATTACTCCCGCAGTGGGTGATGCAGAAGCGCAACAGTTGTTTCCTAAAGGCTTCACGACGGTCAAGCCATACCTCCGCTATACTCCCCAACCGAACCGTTAGCCGGTTGCTGATCTCCGCATAGAAATCCAGGTAGATGGATGAGGACATCCATCTACCTGGATTTTATTTATCAATAAGTTACCTCCTAGAATTTCTCCCTGATGAAGACGAAAATCATACTCGTATCAGGTTGCCATTTGCCTCGAGCTGTAGATTCTCTTATGTACCCCGTGCCGGGGTACAAGGATTGCTTTTACAGGAGGCCGAATTCTAGAACGCAACAGCCATTGGGTGAAACGAGCTGAAACCTCTTACGTATTGTGGAGCATGGTGAGATGTGCGGAGAATACCAGATTCGGTATCGTACCTGCTCATTTTCGTTATGTGTTTGGACAAGCAAAAATACTGATGTATAGTCGACACAGCTGAGCTACATACGAAAAGTTTCTTGCTTTATTTCGAGGACTTAGGCATAGTCGGCGCCAATTTCCTAGGGACAAGAGGTTCTACTCAAGAGTATCAGGTGGGCAGCAGTGGTTTCTTATTACTCACAAGGGAGGGCATCAGTATGAAGGGACATAATGTGAGGCGGTGGAAACAATTTGTAGTTGCTGGAGCCATGGCGGCACTGGTGGCTGGAATGGGATCCACATTGCCCAGTGCCTTTGCTGGTGGCATGATCAAGGCTGATGAGGACAAGTGGATCTCGATCGGGATGGGTATCAGGACTAGTTTCAATTCCATCGAAGGGGCATCGCCGGCCGGGCATTATACGAACGATTTTACGATCAACAACGCTCGTATTTACGTTAATGGGCAAATCCACAAGTACATCAAGTTTGAGTTCAATACCGACTGCTTCAACTGCCAGGTTGGCGGAGGGGCCGGGGCCTTTGGCAATGCAGCTCTGACCAGTACGTCTCAGAATTTTTCAGGCAACTCCTCGATCGGGCTGCTTGATGCCATCGGGAAGTTTGAGTTCAATGAGATGGTCAACCTCTGGGTCGGGCGGATGTTGCTGCCGAGTGAACGTGGTGAATTGAACGGCCCGTTCTACCATGCAACGTTCGACGGATTTAGAACGCCGTTTTTCCCAGCCGACGCAAGCGCCAATTTCAACGGGGTGAGTGCGCTGGGTGGTGGAGCCGGTCTCTATGGTCGTGATAATGCGGCGACCTTCTGGGGCAAAGTTCATCCAGGTGGTACGCATCTCTTGTATGTGGTCAGTGTCTCGCAGGGATTGCGCGGGGGGCCTAATACCGGCAGCAGTCTGATGTACACGGGACGGTTGCAGTGGAATTTCCTGAACGATGAGCCAAATCCTGGCTATTACACATCCGGTACCTATTATGGCACGGCTGGAGATGTAGCGGCGATTGGTGCCAGCGTGCAGCACCAAAAAGATGGGGCTGGAAACACCGCTACCGGGAATGTGTCTGATTTCACTGGTGCTTCTATCGATGTATTGCTTGAAAAGGTGCTTCCGAATAACATGGGCGTGTTCACGTTCAACGGAGAATTTAAGCGCCACTGGGCCAACTATGGAACGGGTGCGTTTGCTAACGTTGGTGGATTTAATAGCTGCTTCTGTACATTTAATGGCCACTCCTGGACGGTGTACGGCTTGTACTTAATCCCCCAGGAAGTGGGGATTGGACGATTCCAGCCCTATGTCCGATTCACCAGCATCGATCCTCGGTACAGTGCCATGCGGCAGGAGTGGGAAACCGGTGTGAACTATATTATCTCCGGTCATAATGCGAGGATTTCAGCGTTTTACCGGTATGGCGATATCAATACAAAGGGCTTCGCCGGTGGGTACGCGCCGAGCACGACTGGAGATAAGGTGGATTCGTTCCACGTCGCATTGCAGCTGCAGTACTAGTCACTGTAGCGTAACTTAGAACCGTTAGTGTGAGGGAAGGGCTGGAATCCAAATGATGGGTTCCAGCCCTTGCTTTTTCTCCCTCATGATCGAGCCTGCCGTGTATTTCTTGCAAAGCTGCTAGACGAACACCAATCCGGTAGCTCTGATCTGTTTCCAGGTCAGAGAAGTGACAAATCGGTTGTAGCTTGATGCTGTTCCAGGAAACCCCTTACCTATGTCGTGGATGTGTGGATAAGTCTGAGCTGGCTGTTGTGGGGTCGCATTCGAGATTAATTGTGTCAGCCATTGGGCTTGGGAAGTCGGGAGCATGAGGATCTGATCATGCTGAGGCCCTCGGAGGATGAGTCGTGAACGCTTCCCGACGGGCTCACTGGTCACGGTCCCTCCCAACCAAACCAGCCGCCTTTCTCTTGCGGTTCCCTCATCGATACGTTGTTTCTTGAGCAGGCCTGTGAGCCATCTGGAAGAGACCGTAGGACGCGGAACCTTTTCATCGAACCAAAAACGGACATCGAGATCGAGTCCACGCCGTTCGAGGTAGTTGAGGAGCGAGCGTCGAAGTCCTTCCCCGATCCAGTTCGGGGTATTTCCAGTACGATCATTGTGCTCAAGATCGTTTTCTGCAAAACCCTGGAACTTGGGTCCAAGAATCCGGAGACCATGTGCGGCGGGATCCAGACCGACCGGGCTGTGCGCGGTCACCGTGAAGCGGTGCCAAAAGGCCGATTGAATCAGGTCGGCTGCGATGAGTTGCCGGATACGCTCAAGAGAGTCGATGGTTTCCTGCATGGTTTCTGATGGACAGCCATACATCAGATAGGCGTGGATCAGGATATCGGCTTTTCTAAATCCTGCGGCAACCAGTGCAGTCTGATCGACGGTAATCCCTTTCTTCATTTCGTCCAGCAGGCGGTCCGAAGCGGCTTCGAGTCCGGCCGTCACGGCGATACAACCGGATGCGGCCAGGAGTCGGCAGAGGTCGGGCGAGAAGGCTGGTTCAAACCGGATATTGCCCCACCAGCGGATTGTGATTCGTCGTTCCAAGAGTCCCAACGCTAATGATTTCAATGCCGCGGGTGGGGCTGCCTCATCCACGAAGTGAAAGCCGCGGCACCCTGTTTCGGCCATGAGCTGCTCGATCTGCCGAATGAGCCGTTCAGTCGGCGTCATTTCGTAGCGACTGATGTAGTTCAACCCCACGTCGCAAAATGTGCATTGTTTCCAATAACACCCATGTGCCACGGTGAGTTTGTTCCAATGACCCTCCGACCACAGGCGATGCATGGGGTTCGTACTATCGAGAATGGTCAGATAGCGATCTAGTGGCAATCCCCGGTAGGTCGGACACCCGATGTCATCCATGGAGAAATCAGTGAGAGAGGGATCATCTGCATACATGACACGATTGTGTTCGCGATACAGCGTTCGGCACAACGCTCCGCGCTGACGCAGTCCTGAGAGATGTTCAATCAAAGACAAGATCGGCCGTTCTCCATTGTCCAGCGTGATGAAGTCCACATAGTCGAACACTCGGGGATCAGTCACTCGACGAAGCTCAGTGTTCACGTAGCCACCACCAATGATGATAGGAAGGTCCGGACACTGCCTTTTGATCGATTGCGCGATGAGGAATGCGCCATACAGATTGCCTGGAAAAGGGATAGATAGGCCGAGGAGCGTCGGCTGAGTCCGTTGGAAGTGATTCCAGAAGAGATCCAGTACCCACTCATCTATCAGGCTCTGCGGCTCCGCCAGCGACGCGGCGATTTGATCGAACGATGAGGCGCTGCGCCCAATATGCTCGGCATACCGACTCAAACCGAAGTGCGGAGTGATGGTGGCTTGCACGAGATCGGCGAGATCTTCAAGAAAGAACGTGGCCCACTGTTTAGCTCGGTCGGTGACTGACACCGACCGAGGGAATGTTCGCCGACCACGAAACCGTGGCCCTTGAGGTAGAACCCCAGGCTGCATCAAGCGACCGGCGAGGTCGGAACTCTGGCCTTGCAAAAACCTAATAACCGGTTCGATCAGTTCCACGTACCGATGCTCGGCCTGCATCATGCGGAGGGCTTCTTTTGGTAAGGCGTTCCTGTTGTGATGCAGTTGTTTGAACACGGATCGTAGCCCGTCAGCACTGAAAAGACGGAGCACCATTTCAATACCAAGGTCAGCCTGTTCTGCCTGGATCCCCTGGGACTGCAGAAATCCGGTCAGGTAGGTGATGGATGGATAGGGGGTATTCAGCTGAGTTAAGGGAGGGATGACCAACAGCACACGTTGGGGTGTCATGAGCCCGACATAGCACAGTAACGAAGAAAAATGCTACGTCAGAAGGAAGATGGCCATGAGAGGAAGAGGTCTGAGATGCCTGAGCACTACGCCATACGGCTGCATCACTCGCTAGAAAAGAGTGCTGTGCGCTACTTCTTGATGTCCAGGATGCTGCCGAGTAAGGAATTGCCAGTTTTGAGAGTCTGAAGATTGGCTTCAAAGCTACGTTGGGCCAGCATCTGTTGGACGGTCTCTTCACCGATGTCCACATTCGACAGTTCAACCTGGAATTGAGTGCCGCCTGTATCTCGTAGAACCGTTGGACCTGATGCTGTGTCTTTCCCAACAACGGGAAGGACGCCTCCGGTCTGGACTTCGACGAACTCTGTTCTTGATTTCTTGAATCCATCGGTATTGAGGTTGGCGACATTGTGCGCCACGACTTCGATCTGTTTCCCGAAGGCAGCCAAGCCCGAGAGTGCGGTGTGTATGGCGGATATCATAGACACCTCCCTTGGAGATTCTAGTAGGCCCCGTCGTGTGCCTTATCGGAAGGTAGAAGGAGAACTTTACTAAAACGAGAAAGCGGCCCAGCAATCGATATCAATCAGCAGAAACGAACACCATGACCTAGAGACGACAGCGATTGAAACTTTAGACGATCTCTGGTTCTGCCGATAGAGTGGAGGTTCTGAGGTCTCTCACTCATACCGTATGACGTCGTCCATGAATAGTGCTCACCCGGACTTCGGAAATAGACCACTCAGCCTCCTGACAGGTGATGATGCCGGCTTCTTGTTGGAAGCAGTCCCTGAGGCCATCTTCTTCTTGGACCATGACAATTGCATCGTGCTGCTGAATGCAGTCGCACAGCAATTGGTTGGTCAAACCCGCACGGCGACTGGGATAAGGTTTCACGACCTAATGGGTTGTGTGACGGTAGGGGAGAGCACCACGTTAGAATGCCCGTTCAATCGAATGAGAAGTGCCGGCGAACTCGTCGTGATTCCTTCTCATATCTGGACTCGAGAGGATGGGACTCAATTTGAGTTGTCACTCTCATTCTGGCCTCGATTACAGCAGGGGGTATGTGTTGGGGCCGTCGTGATCGTTCGGGACTTGACCGATGCGATGGAAGTTCAGCGGGATGTGCAACGTGCGGCACGATTGGCCGAGGATGCGCCCAATCCTATTGTGGAGTTTGATGCAACGGATGCCGTGCTCTATGCCAATACGGGTATGTTGAACTTGATGGAACGGTGTGGGCTACTTGAGGCTGGGATTGAAGTGATGTTCCCTGCAGATCTTTCGGCGATGCTTCGTGAGTGTCTCACGACGGATGTCTCATTATCTCAAGTTGAACATGTTGTGGGGAATCGGGTCATTGCCTGGTCGTTTTTTCCCCTCAGAGATCTTGAACTGATCCGTGCGTATGGGCTCGATATTACCTCGGATGTTGCGTTGCGTCGTGCAAAGGAAGCCGCAGAGGAGTCAGCACGGGCGAAGGGGATTTTTCTTGCAACGATGAGTCATGAGTTGCGGACTCCCATGAATGGGGTGTTGGGCTGCACGCAACTGCTTCAAGACACCTCCCTAACCGACCAACAACGGGAGCTTATCGAGACGATGCATCGCTCCGCAGAAGCGTTACTGACCTTAGTCAACGACATTCTGGACTTTTCAAAAATTGAGGCCGGGAAGATGACCTTGGAGGTGGCTAACGTCAACCTGCGAGGACTCATTCACGATGTCACCACCTTAACGGAGGGGTTGGCCGCTCATAAAGGTCTGACTCTCTCAGTGGAGATTGCGTCCGGTGTGCCAGAAGAGTTTCGGGGTGATCCAATCAGGTTGAGGCAGATTCTGTTCAATCTTGTCGGGAATGCGATCAAGTTTACACAACAGGGAGGCGTCACGATCGCCGTCGCTGTGAAGTCCACGTTGTCGGAGAACACAGACACGGTGGTGTTGCACTGGAGTGTTCGTGATACAGGTATCGGGTTAACTTCGGAACAACAGGATCAGCTGTTTAAAGCCTATGCCCAGGCCGAGGCGTCCACTGCAAGGCGATTCGGCGGGACCGGACTTGGTCTGCTGATTTGTCGCCAGCTTGTCGAATTGATGGGAGGAACCATCTTGGTCTCCAGTCAGTTCGGCGAGGGCAGTACCTTCAGCTACACCACCAATCTACTTCCAGCGATTCTTCGAGAGGCCAGGGCCCTTTCCGTAGGAACAGAGCAATCTGTTTTCAGGGAGCGGAAGCTTCCGAAGAGAGTGTTGGTCGCGGATGACAACGAAATCAATCAAGTCGTAGCCTGCAAGTTCTTGCAAAAGTTGGGCTGTCAGGTTGAAGTGGCGCGCACAGGACGGGAAGCGGTAGAGGCGATTACCCGAACGACGTACGATATTGTGTTGATGGATTGTGAGATGCCTGAAATGGATGGGTATGAAGCGACACGCGAAATTCGTCGTCGTGAGGAAGGGGCACTCAATCATCTTCCGATCATGGCGCTCACCGGTCATGCGTCTGACGAAGATGCGCAAAAGTGTCGCCAGGCTGGTATGGACAAGGTGGTGACGAAGCCGTTGACATTACCCGCCCTAAGGGCAGGTCTTCAGGAGCTGTTACGACACTCCTCCCCATAAACCGCTCCAACTGTCTGGTTCGGCGACAAGCAAAATGAGGTAGATTCTAGCTCGCCAGTTCGGTAGAGTGGCGTCTATGGAGCCTCAATCTACAGCTGAGCGTGTCATCCTCTATGGCGACTTTAATTGTCCGTTCTGTTATGCCCTGCATGAAAGGCTGCATGATGTGGGTGTGATCGACCGTTGTGAGTGGCGCGGAGTCCAGCACGCACCGCAGTTGCCACGTCCCATGAAGCCATGGAGCGGCTCATTAGGTGCGGAGTTGCGACATGAAGTGACGATGGTGCAGCGGTTGGCACCGGGGTTGCCGATCGCGTTGCCACCAGGGAAACCGAATACGCTTCCGGCGATTGAACAAGCAATTGCGCTTCTACAAAAGGAAGCAAAGGTGGGGATGGATTTTGTTCGGCGGACATACCGCGCGTTCTGGTGCGACGGGCAAGACATTTCTGATCCGAAGGTCTTGAAGGAGTTGGCAGAGGGACATGTTGTTGATGACGGTGACGGACACAATCATGTTCTTGCTCAGAAATGGGAAACGGCGTGGCACGCGACTGGTCAAAATGGGGTTCCCCTTCTGGTCTCCCCAGAGGGCGATTTGCTCGTCGGCTGTGTGCCGATCGAACACGTGAGGCAGTTCTTTCAAGTCTAGGGATACACTGACCTCGGTATGGTCAGTGTCGGCTATTCCTTCTATCTCTCCCTGGTTTGTGTGATCCGTTCAAGTTGCTCTCCGCGTTTGCTCTCGGGATCAGCCACGCGCTGATGAGGATCCAAGACGATCAACGAACGTTAACTCTGCAATTGCAGATTTATCGAGATCACCTTTCCCTAGTGCCATCAACCGCTGGTATTGCGCAAGGGTCGCCTGGGCGACAGGAAGCGAGAGCCCTGCCTGTTCGGCCAAATCGAGTGCGATGGCAGAATCTTTTGCTGCATGGGCTGCTGAAAAATAGCAGTCGTGCGCACGTTGCTGCATGTCGTCTCCGTCTGTCTCCAGCACGCGAGAGGCGGCACCTGTTTGGCTGAATACGTCACGCAACAGCGCCAGATCGATTCCCAGCGCTGCTCCGAGTCCTAACCCCTCGGCCAAGGCAGCGGTATTACTGTTCATCACCATATTCACCAGGGCTTTGACCTTCGCGGCTTCGCCGGGTTGACCGATGTAGCGCACGGTCGTTCCAAGGACGTCGAGTATGATCTTTGCGCGGATATAGGCTTCGGCGCTGCCACCGCACATGAGGTATAGGGTGCCTTGCCTGGCCTGGGTGATGCTCCCCGCCATGCAGGCTTCAAGGCATAGTCCTCCTTGGTCGGCAACCAAGCCAGCGATGTCTTGATGGGTTTTGGGAGAGAGGGTGGCGCAATTGATAAAGAGTCGGCCTTGAGCACTGCCTAGAAGACTAGTCTTGTCGGTTGCAGAGAAGATAGAACGCATCGCTGTGTCATCGGACACCACGGTGATGATAATGGACGAGTGGTCGGCAACGTCGGCTGGTGTTAGTGCCTGATGGACATCGAGTTCAGTAGCCAAGTCGACAGCGGCTGTGGGGTCAAGATCGTAGACCGATGTCAGATGGAGTCCTCGTTCATGGAGGCAACGGGCCATGTTGGCGCCCATCCGACCGATTCCGACGAAGCCAATACTCTCGGCTGGTTCAGTCATATGAGGTGATCCTGGTTCGACGAATAGTCCGAATTTTTAGAGCTGACGGGTTTCTGTGGATTCTGATTGTTGCAGTTTGTTCCATTTGAGATTGGTTTTCCCATCCGTCGTGGTAAACCCATGATCGTTGAAGGCGATCACGCTCACACGGGGTTGTTTTTTTTGTGCTGGGTGCAGTTGAGGAAGACCATCCTTCGATCGAACTGTTCCTTTGAGACTGTCCACGATCAATAAGTCTGTTGCAGCCGATGGTTGGATAGCCCACACAAAGGTGGCGGGACCGCCGGCATAGGTCCCGGAACCTTCCCATTGCCCGATTAAGTCAGGGTCAACGGTCTTTAGTTGGAAAACAGGCACACTGGTTGCCTCTCGGCGTAGGTTCCAGAGCTCAGCTGGAACACGTGAAGGGGGCTGATCAGTCACGACCCGTTTCCAATTGGCCTGAACACTTCCAGTTGTGGCGAATGAATTCGGCGTAGTGATTCGATACGTCCCCTTCCATCCGAGCCCCTTGAATGTGTTCGCTCGTTCCAGGGACCACAAGCCGGATTCGGCATTCAAGATGCCATCAAATTCCATCATCGAAGAAAGGGACCATTCCAAGTTCGGTTTGATGACCAGCAGAAGGTCATGCTGGGTCGTGCCACGTGAGATGCGTGTATGCCAGGTCCCGATGAGACTCGTCGGATCAATAGGCGTGGATTTCTTCGGCCCGTCCTGAAGAGTCTCGTGAGCCGGGCGTGTTTGCGTGAGTGTCACGGGTGCTGTGCGAGAGCCAGCGTCCCGTGATGAACTCAGATCAGCTACGGAGCTGGTGAGCGTGGAGGGGATGGTTGCGGTCAAGGTGGCGCCGTACCGCTCGGCAACAGTCCGACTCAGCCGTGTGACGGCGTCAGCGAGATGCTTCTGTTTGGTCGAGGCGACGATCACGGTGATCAGCTCATCCTCGTGCAGAAACGTCAGGCGGGATAGAGAGGCAGAATTGATTCTGACTGCTCCCTCGCCAAGGCCAGGAATGAGCTGACTGTCGCGCCGAAGGCGCTCTTTATTAAACCAGGCCTTACGGTCCTGACCGGCGCTGTCATGAAGTTGAACCGTGACGGTATTGCCTTCATTCCGATGGGCCTTGAAGAGGCAAGTCTTTGGTTCTGACGGTGCCCCTTCCTCTACCGGCTCCCCGAGTGCCTGTTGCGCCTCTGCAACGGTGACTAATGAGCAGGGATCGGTTTTCGAGCCAAATAGACTCCCAACCTTTCCACATGAAAGTAGAACGAGGGGAACGAGAAGCCACGTGTAGGATCGTCTGGGGCGGAGCATTACACTATGAACTCGATCATCGTTGGTGGGGAATTGTACCTTGAACCGGATCCCAAGCGCCAGGGGGTGGACAGCGGTACGGGACGCCTCTCCCTGTGCGACCTACGTAGCGCCTCTTCATGTGAACGGAACGGGTGAAAGCCGTTGGCACTCAGTCGGCCAAGAATTTTAGTGCCGCTCCGTTGATGCAGTACCGGAGGCCCGTGGGTTTCGGACCATCCTTAAACACATGCCCTTGGTGGCCTTCGCAACGGGCACAGTGGATCTCTGTCCGAGGGATAAAGAGTGCGAAATCCGTCCGCGTTTCTATGACCCGAGGATCGATCGGCTGCCAAAAGCTCGGCCAGCCGGTCCCGCTATCAAACTTATGCACAGACGAAAACAGTGGGAGGTCGCACCCTGCGCAGTAGTAGGTGCCGGCCTGGTGATTCTCATGCAGTGGATTGACGAACGCTCGTTCCGTATCTTCGTGCCGTAAGACACGATAGGCTGTAGTGGAAAGCTGCTGTTTCCATTCCTCGTCCGTCTTTGTGATTTTGACAATGGGATCGATGTGAAGAGTCGGTGGCATAGGGTATCTCCTTCCTGGGCTGGAATTACTGCTTCTCAGTCGAACAGGGAACTGAAGTCTTACAGCGTTTTCACAAAGGCACGCCCGTCCCTGTGACGGGATCATAAAATGGTACGGATCGGGAATCCAGAATGCAAGAGGCGGCGATCAACCAGGAAACGGTTGTCTCCTCAAGGAGGTATCAACGCCTCACAGGAGATGAGTATCGGTTACTCATCGGGAGAGGTTTTGCGAAGCAACTGCCAGACTTTCCAGTTGGATGGATGTGGCTCGGTTCGTTCCGGCTGCGAGAGGTTGATCTGTACATCATAGAGGCCTGTACTCAGATTCTCCACTTGGGTCACGGGATACCACCATTCATAGCGTTGTTCCCATCGATCCCGACAGACCAACCTCACGTAACATCGACTCACGGGTTTCATGCGGATCGGGGCATCCGGTCCCAGCACGATAGGGATCGAATGGATTTGATGCCGGGACCCTGGCGGGTGCATCGTTCTGACAGAAAAATTGCCTTCCCACCCACTGAGCTGGAGAAGACAATCGTAGGCTATTCCAGGTCCGACGTTCTCCAACTCAGGGGTGAGTGTCACGATCCGTCCCGCGTTGAGGACCGAGAGGTTGGTGATGCTGAGAGTAGGTTGCTCAGCGCGGAAGTCGTCCCAGAGCCGAGTCACAAATTCACGCCAGTAGAAGATCCCTACTCCAGCTCCGATAATGAAGATCAGAAGGCCGATCAGTAACAGCCAGTCCATAGGTCAGTAGGTGTTCGGTTCAGTTGGCCCTGAGGTTGAAAAATAGGGAGAACCTACGTGGCGGCGAGGCGAGTGTCAACTCGCAGATATAGGCTTCGACTTGATCAGGTCTGAAACAGGAAAGCCAAGCTGCTGAGCTTTCGTGACTAACTGCTGATAGGTTGTTTCGTCGAGTTTCTGAGTTCGAGATAAGATCCAGAGGTAGCGACGGTCCGGTGTCCCGACAAGGGCGGTGCTGTAATCCGGGTCAAGGTCGAAGATCCAATAGTTCCCTTCTCGAGAGGGGCTTACAAGTCGTGCAAAAAAGTTATCGAACGTAACGGCCAATCGCGCATTGGTGGTGCGGTCTATGACCGTCGCCACACCCTCAGCCTGTTCGACTTGACCACTCTGTGTCACGCATTCGTTATGTACGCCAATCTTGCCGTCCGGACGAGTGGTATAGATCGCCTTTGAATCAACGCAGTGTCGTTGGAACCACATGGGGAGTCGAGCGATCTCGTACCATGTCCCGGCGTACCGGGTCAGATCCACTGAGGCGACGGTGGAAAGAGGCTGCTTCGACTCGAGCGCAACGCAACCTGTGACGATCAACGACCAACAGCTCAGGATGAGAAATGAGATAGTCTTCACGGCAGACTCCCGGTATAACGTTTATCTAGTAGGGTTCTATGGCGCTTCAATACAGTACCCTTGCGCCTGGTTTGAACGTGAGGTAGTACCAAACCCATTCCGACATGACCCGCACTCGATTTCTAAATCCGATCAGAAAGAAAATATGGACGACGCACCAGAACACCCAGGCCAGAACCCCTGATGCGCGGATTGGACCGAATTGTGCGACCGCCTTGGCCCGGCCGATGGTCGCGAGCATGCCACGATCTGCATAGGCAAAGGCGGGTCGTTGTTCTGGAGTCAGCTTTTGATTGATCAGATCGGCAACGTAGCGTCCCTGCTGTATGGCGACAGGCGCTACTCCGGGCAACGGGCTCCCATTCCGTCCGAGACAATGGGCTGCATCGCCAATGACGAAGATCCATGGGTCATCAGGGATGGTCAGATCCGGGTGAACTATGACCCGACCAGCGGAATCTTGCGGCGCCGACAGTGTGTCCAACAACGGTGATGCTCGATTACCTGCCGCCCAAGCAATCTGCGTCGATGGAATCCATCCGGCGCCAATCTGGACACCATCGGGGGTGACTGCGGTGACCAGGCTGTTCAGTTTCACCGTCACTCCCATGTGAGTAAGTGCGTCGGCAGCTTTGACGGACAGTGTACGGTCAAATCCAGGGAGAATGCGTGGACCGGCGTCCACGAGAATGATCGAAAGATCTTCCCTGCGGAGATGAGGATCGTCCGGTCCCATCGCCTTCCGTCCGATCTCCGCCAGCGCACCAGCGAGTTTAACCCCAAGGGGGCCTCCTCGGCGTGGCGGATTGAGCGCGCAGCTGTCAGGCCTCCGAATCCTCCGCCGACAATGACGACCCGCTTCTGATCCATCACGCTCTGCTCCGTGTGGAGTTAGCCTGTCGGTTCGCTGTCGAGCTTATGCGCTTTGCGCCCACCAGAAACCAGATGGTAGTCCGGGATCTGTCCTTCTACCATCAATTGTGCCATGTCGGCGGCACGGGCTACGAGTTCTTGTGCCGCTTCACGTAGTTCACGGCTGTTCTGTACTTCGTGGATATTTCGTTCCATATCTTCCGCACTCCAACCGCGTGAGTGGGCAATGAAGGGAAACTGTGGAAACTGGCAGCCGATCTCAGCCCAAAAGGTCATGAGCTGGCCTGCCACGCCCTGCACGTTGTCCTGCCCACCCATGATAATAAAGGCCGCCACCTTGTTCTTCAGCAGGTGTTTGTTCGCGATGGTCTCCTGATTCTGGATGCAGTTCATCCGTTCGACCATCTTGAAGTAGAGGCTGCTGGCGTTTCCCCACCGAATTGGAGTCGAGACGAGAATGACGTCGGCCCAATGGACGATCGCTTCATACACCCGATCAAGTTGATCCGTAGGATCCATCTGAGTGATGGAACAGGGCCAAGTGCAGGCCTGGGCGGCTTTTGAATAGAACCCTTCGCAGGCTCGAAAGTTCAGCTCGCGCAACTTGATCAATTGTGTCTCCAGGCCAAGCTGCGTCTTTGCATGGTTGAGCGAAACTTCCAACAGGTCATCAGATGTACTGTACCGAGGATGTTCGACCGTCATGGCGGTCGTTGCAATTCCCACAACTCGAATTGGCCCTGGCTGGCGAACGATACGGCGGGCGAGTGGGTGGGGGGCGTGCGGCTGTTTCTTGCGCTTGGTCACGGACGAGAGGTCGACGTACAGCCGACCCTGCTCGATCTTGGTTATATAGGTCGGGACTTGATCTGCTTCATACCCAGGCTCTCCTTGACCGGTTTCGCGGTGAAATTTCCAGTAGTGCCAGGGACAGACCACATAGTCGCCATCGAGTCGGCCTTTCCCTAGCGGACCACCCACGTGATTACAGACACCCGAGATTGCTGAGAACGTCCCATTTTTACAGGAAAGAGCAATGCGAGTTTTCCCACATTGTACCTCTTGAAGCTCTCGCCGACTGAGTTCATCGACCGATCCGATATCCGTCCATTGGTTTTCGGGCATGGAACACTCCTTGGCCTCATGATCGTTTAAAGAATCCGGATGATGAGATGTGGGTGTGGAACAGGCTACGATTCAGTTAGTGAAGAGTCAATGGTATAGATCGTAGGTCAGGCCGCGCGCTTGCTGGGAGTCCGATCCTCTGCGGCGCGTCTCGCAGCATGATGTTTTATGGATGGAGGGCGACGGTGGGCGGGTTGTTCGCAGAGTAGCCGTGCCCCCGGTTGGAAGGTGAGGTAGTACCAAGCCCATTCGGTCATGACACGGACTCGGTTTCTGAGACCGATGAGGAAGAACACGTGGACGATACACCAGAGTGCCCAGGCCAGGAAGCCTGAAGCACGTATCGGGCCGAATTGTGCTACGGCTTGGCCTCGACCGATCGTGGCCAACATGCCGCGGTCTCGATACAGAAATGGTGCACGCCGCGCGGGAGAGATCTCCTGATCGATCAACTCGGCAACATACCGCCCTTCATTCATGGCAACAGGAGCGATTCCCGGTAGGGGTGTCCCGTCACGATCCAGACAGTGCGCCGCATCACCAATGACGAAGATCCACGGGTCGCCAGGGATCGTCAGGTCTGGTTGAACGTTGACCCGACCATAGAGATCCAGATCGACGCCGAGGGTCTTCAGCAGAGGTGAAGCCGTATTGCCGGCCGCCCAGATCACATTGGATGACGCGATCCATTCATCACCGAGCATGACTCCCTCGGCACGAACTTCAGTCACTGATTTGTTCAGTTTGACGGTAACCCCCATCTGTTCCAATACGCTCAGCGCTTTGGCGGAGACTGTGGGAGTGAATCCAGGCAGGATACGTGAGCCGGCTTCGACGAGAATGATCGAGAGATCCTCCAGGCGTAGGTGAGGATAATCCGGCCCCATGGCTTTTCTGCCGATTTCGAGCAGTGAGCCGGCGAGCTCAACGCCTGTGGACCCACCTCCCACGATCACGAAGCTGAGGCGATTTTGCGTGCCGGTGTCGGCCCGCTGCCGTTCGCCTTCTTCAAACGCGAGCAGAATCCGCTCTCGTAAGTGAACGGCATCCGCCATCGTCTTGAGCCCTGGGGCATTCGTCTCCCACTCCTCGTGTCCGAAATAGGCATGGCGTGATCCTGGAGCGACGATGAGAGCATCAAACCCGATGGGCGCACTGTGACGCAGGTGAACCACGCGCGCAGTCCGATCGATCGATAGGACCTCATCCATGAAGATCCGTACGTTCGGCTGTGAGCGGAACAAGGTCCGCAGCGGCCAGGCAATATCGCTCGGTGATAACGCTGCTGTGGCCACCTGGTACAGCAGCGGCTGGAAGACATGGTGATTCGTGCGGTCGATCAAGATGACATCGGCATCACGCAAGCAGCGCGCGGCTGTCATGCCGCCAAACCCCCCTCCGATAATGACGACACGTTTTCGCGTCATGGAGCGAGAGAAACGGGCAGATTCTTCCACCGGTTCGTATCCTTTGATGAATCAGGGGACTTGCTTGGGTTGTCTGACGAAACAGCGGGGAAATCGAAGTCCCACGACTGGCATAGGCGTCTTCTCTCTCTTCATCGGCAGGACTCGTACTTTCTTGAGCGCGATCGATGATACGGCTCCCTGTCTTGGCTTCAGGGGTGATCCTGCTACACTTACTTCGATGGATTGAAGCCGCCCGTTCTATTCTGGGCAAGAAACAAGGAGTCCTCCTTATGGTTATCCGTCCCTGTTTGCGGATGATTGGATTTCTATGGTGTGCCGTTGTCGTGCACATGATCGGGGGATGTTCCAGTAACTACTATACGGCCAATGTGAACAGTGAACAGAAGGTCTATCGGGTGGACGAACAAGGCGGGAAGACGCTGGTGTACGAGACCGACCTGCAGGGCAAGACCACCATCTATGATGCCGATGATCCAATGGCGAAGCGGCAGGTGGCCTCGCAAGAAGTAGCTGGGGAACTCAGTCTAAAGAAAAATGGGCAGTCTGACCAGGCAAACAGTGGATCAAAACGACAGCCAAACGACCCCATCTATGTGGACCTTGCACCAGCTGAATTAGACGAACAGATGCAGAAGGCCGAGCGCACCAAGGGAGCAGTGGCAGAACAGATTCGGAGTGAGTTCGTCGCAGACCCCATGATTAAACTCATCGAGCGAGATCAGGAACGATCCGGGTTATTGAAACCTCATCTGTCGGATGGTGTGGATGTCGAGGTGTCGCCGAAGGTATCACTCAAGGAAGCCTACGGAATCGATCGAAAAACCGGAAAGCCCGTGAGGATGTTGGCGGTCGTCTTTGAAGCCACGATTACATCACAGACACCACCCGCAACCTATACCGTGTCGGAGTCCGGTCATGCCCAGCGAAACCTTGAAGTCTCCAAGCGCTTTGCGAAACAGGTAAAACAAGTCATCCTGGAAAAAATCGGCCCGAATATTCCCGCGCACTGAGCATAGTCTCCTCACATGCCATATCACGCAGAACACGCCTGCCTGTTTTCTCGTTTGTGTTTCTCCCAGTCGTGAATGTAATAATGTTGGCCACCGTGGAGAATTGATCCCGTGGCTAAGCTCCAGCCATCTGACTCTCGCATTACAATTGCCGATACTGCAGAGGGGCTGCGCATCGTCATGCCTTGTCGACGAAGCTGGTTCGTCATCTGTTTCCTCACGTTCTGGCTCTGGGGTTGGGTGGTGGCAGAAGTGATGGTTGCAAACCAGTTGATGATGGGCGATGGCCCGCCCGAGGGAGAATTGTTCATGTTAGCCTGGCTTGGGGTTTGGACTGTGGGCGGAGTTGTGGCCATCTATGCATGGCTGTGGCAGCTGATGGGGAAGGAAATTCTCACGGTGCGTGGACAGACGTTTAATATACGACGCGATATCGGAGGATTCGGGTTTGATAGGGAGTACAACCTCGTGCAAGTGCGGGACCTTCGGATCGGATCGGTCGGACCTAGTCGGTTGGACCTCTCATCCAGTTTTCAGTTGTGGGGAGTTGGAGGCGGAGTGATTAGCTTTGATTATGGAGGGAGAACCGCTCGATTCGGTGCAAGCCTGGACGAAGCAGAAGCGAAACTGGTCGTGACTGCTATCAAACAGCGCTTCCACCTTCCTGATAGCTCGCT
Source organism: Candidatus Nitrospira nitrosa (assembly GCF_001458735.1). NCBI lineage: Bacteria > Pseudomonadati > Nitrospirota > Nitrospiria > Nitrospirales > Nitrospiraceae > Nitrospira > Candidatus Nitrospira nitrosa. The sequence goes on along the minus strand of NZ_CZQA01000009.1, from coordinate 322,831 downwards.
CACCCCAAAGCTCGTTCGAAGATCGCCGGGCATAGCAACATAGATTTCCATTCAGATTTCTAAACCGTATCTGCCGCATAGATTCGGTAGGGGCCAGGCTCTGCATTGTTGAAACGTCCTGCTTAGAGAAGTGACTTCGCTATTTCTACTTCGGGTAATAGGCAGTGTGCGTTGGTCTGGATTTCGTCGGCGAGCGCATTACACGAAAGAAGGGAACACTCTGGACTGTTGCAGCACACGCTGTTGACGACATCAAAGCCAGTAGGGACCTTGTATTCTGGAATTTGGAAGCTGGTGGCTCTGAAAGAGTTGCCGTCGCGCACACAGATTACTCGACATGATTGTGTGGAAGGCTGGAGCGCGATCGGAAAATGGACGGGCGTGCCGGTTGGAGATTTGATGCATCTGGTGGAGCCTTTATCAAGCGCTCGCTATGCCGTCTTTCATTGTGCGGATGTAGATGACGAGGGCATCGCCTACTACGAGAGCATCGCGGTAGCTGATTGCTACCATCCCCAGACGATTCTCGCCTATGAACTGAATGATGAGGCCTTGGATGTGCCGCATGGCGCTCCGCTTCGTCTTCGATTTGAGAGGCAGCTCGGATACAAGCAAGCGAAGTATGTCATGAAGATCGAGCTGGTTGAGTCCCTGGCCGGCATCGGTGGTGGAAAAGGAGGCTATTGGGAGGATCAGGGATATGAATGGTACGCGGGCATCTAACAGGCTGCTGACAAAGCCCGCCAGCGGCGATCTCGCATCACTCAGAGGCTCAACGAACGACAGAGAGTACGATTCGCCTCTTCGTTCGCTGCGGCCTTGCTGAACAGCCTGCGGGCCACTCTGCTCCCGTTGAAGACTTTGAATGCTGTGCCTTTTCAGCTTGGTGAAAGTGTTTGTCAACGCACTGCTAAGTAAAGAATGAACCCCACGAGCGATCCGGCGGCAGGGATCGTTTTTTCGCGATGATCCTTCCCTAGCCCATCGCAGCCCAGATCTTGAGTGCGTTCTCACCGGTAAAGGTCATGTCGTCCTGCGCCGATGAACTATGCTCAAAGTACAGGTGCAGCAGTCCTTTCCCAAAGTGTGCTTCTCGGACAAGGTCTAGATTAATGGCTACTTCTCCTGCACGTTCTTCATCCAATACTTTAACGAAGCGCATAGCTGCTCCTTTCGGTAAGGTGCTGTTCATGACAAGAATAGCATGTGTATACATAACAGCCGGTGTCCGAAGGAAAAAGACTGGTGGGGAGTTAGCGTCGTCCGTCGTACCAGACGGATAGGTGTTTTTTATCCTGTAGCGTCTTCTTTGGTAGGAAAAAAATGCGGAAGATCTGGGATGCGATCTCGCGGCTCGAGTAAAGGGAGATTTTGCGGGAGGAGGTTTCAAGCGGGTGTTTGGTTAAGATGGTAAATCGCAGATTTCGTCCCCGCCCCCATTGTTTGAGTTGCTTACTGAGCCGGATCTCATCGAGTGCATAGAGTTCCTGATCGAATCCGCCGACCTCCTGAAACGCATCGCGTCGGCAGACAACGAGTGCGCCGGCGGCCCACCGACAGAGTACGGAGGTACTGGTCCAGAGGTGCAACGTCAGATTTGCCCACCAAGGCAGCCCCTCCATCCGTAACGTGCTCCCACAGCCGACGTACTTGCCCGTATCAATGATGCGCAAGATATCCGCCAGCAGTTTAGGACTCAGGAGGCTGTCGGCATCGAGGAAGAGCAACCATTCGCCGGTGGCATGGGCCGCACCGGCATTGCGCGCCCGGCCTATTTGGTTGATGGGCTCAAAGACGACAGTCGCACCAGCCTGCTTGGCCAATTCCGCCGTGTTGTCTGTGGAGTTATTGTCGACGACGATGACTTCCGAGGTGAAATCTGGTTGGTGGTTGACCTCCAACGAGTCGGTGATGGAGAGCAGTGTACGCTCAATCAGTCGGGCTTCATTGAACGCAGGGATGACAATGGATAGGTGCATGGACGGTCATCATGCCACAAGTGCACGCTGAGGGGAAATGGGTGGCAACGTGATCAGGTATATCTGATCATCATTCTTGTGATTGGGAGAGATATTCTTGACTTTGTGGATAGTCCTCAGGCTGCGCGCGATGACAACAGGAATGCTATGGTGATGTGGACTCAAGATGGTTGGATGCACGGCAGTATGGATCCGAGCCGTTCTCGGAGGTGATGCTGCACAAGGCCATGAAGGCCTTGAGGGAGGAGCATGGGTCAGCAGTTGTCGCCTTTTCACAGATAGAGTCGCTTCGAGCGGTGTGGTACGATTCTCCCCCATGCCGCTCACACGATTCCATCCGATTCTCTGTGAATGGTTTGCTTCATGCCTTGGCCAGCCGACTGAGGTGCAACAACAAGCCTGGCCGGCAATTCAGTCTGGTGCGGATGCACTGATTACAGCGCCGACTGGTTCGGGGAAGACCCTCGCGGCGTTTCTTTCGTGTATCGATCAACTCTTCAAACAAGCCCTGGCCCGTGAGCTTGATGATCACACCCAGGTACTGTATGTGTCCCCGCTGAAGTCGTTGAGTAACGACATCCAGAAGAATCTTCAGAAGCCGCTCACCGAGATAGGGGACCGTGCGCTCCTGGCTGGGCTGATGATGCCGGAGTTGCGTGTGCTGGTCCGCACGGGTGACACGCCAATGGCGGACCGGCAACAGATGCTCAAGCGGCCGCCGCACATTCTTGTCACGACGCCGGAGTCGCTCTTTATTCTGCTCACCGCCGAGAAAAGTCGCCGTTTGCTCCAGACCGTCCGTACCGTCATCGTCGATGAAATCCATGCACTGGCGCCCAATAAACGTGGCGCGCATCTAGCGCTATCGTTAGAACGGTTGGAAGCACTCACCTTCACTAAGCCACAGCGGATTGGTCTTTCTGCGACGCAACGGCCTATTGAACTCGTGGCAAAATTTCTTGTCGGCAACCCTGTTCTATCACCGGATCTTTACTCAGCCCCCGGTCCTCAGTCCTCAGCCCTGTGTACGATTATCGACGTGGGCCATAAACGGCAAATCGATCTCGCAGTCGAAGTGCCAAACGATGAACTGAGTGCCGTTGCGACGAATGCGATCTGGTCGGATATCTATGACCGTGTTGCCGAGCTGGTGCGAGAACATCGCACGACCTTAGTATTTGTGAACACCCGTCGATTGGCTGAACGGGTGTCGCATTATCTGGAAGATCGACTCCAGGATCTTGGTCCTGATGTTGTGGCCGCGCATCATGGCAGTTTGTCGCGGCAGATTCGTCTCTCGGCGGAAGAACGGTTGAAGAGCGGGAAGACGCGTGTGGTTGTGGCGACGGCCTCGCTCGAACTGGGTATCGATGTCGGCACGGTGGATCTCGTCTGTCAGATCGGCTCACCACGTGCGATCGCCACCGGTCTGCAACGGATCGGTCGGGCTGGTCACTGGATCAAGGCGATCCCCAAAGGCCGTCTCTTTGCTACAACGCGGGACGAGTTGTTGGAATGTGCCGCGCTCATTCGGGCCATCAAGGGTGGCACGCTGGATCACATCACTGTGCCGCCGGCGCCGCTCGACATTCTGGCGCAGCAGCTCGTGGCTGCGGCAGCAACACAGACCTGGACCGAAGAGGAATTGTATCAGTTGGTCCGGCGAGCATATCCCTATCGCGAGTTGGAGCGGGCAACCTTCGACCAGGTTGTCCGGATGCTCGCCGACGGGATCGCGACGAATCGGGGGAGGGGCTTAGCCTATCTCTATCACGATCGGATCAACCACCGACTAAAAGGACGGCGCGGGGCTCGGCTGGCGGCCATCACCTCAGGCGGCGCAATTCCCGATACCGCCAACTACGCGGTGGTGGCAGAACCGGACGGCACGGTGGTCGGGTCCGTCGATGAAGACTTCGCGGTGGAGAGTCTGGCGGGCGACATCATGCTGCTCGGCAATACTTCATGGCGCATCAAGGGGGTGGAGGCGGGCAAAGTGCGGGTGGAAGATGCTCGGGGCGCGCCGCCCAGCATTCCCTTTTGGCGAGGAGAGGCTCCCTCGCGCACTGCCGAACTCTCCGCTGAGGTCGCATGCCTGAGACAGGAGATTTTAAATCGACTCTCTTCATCAGCTGTCGGCTCTGAACAGTCAGTCCTCAGTCCTCAACACTCAGCACTGGAAGCAGATACCCATCAGCTCTCAGCCATCAGCTGGATCAAGAGGGAATGCGCCCTCGATCCACGCGGCGCTCAGCAAGCGATCGAGTATGTATTGACCGGCAAAGCCGTATTGGGAGTCGTGCCGACCCAGGACATGATCGTGGCCGAACGGTTCTTCGACGAAAGCGGCGGGATGCAGCTGGTCATCCATGCGCCGTTTGGCGGACGGGTCAACAAGGCCTGGGGACTCGCGCTGCGCAAACGATTCTGCGTCACGTTTGATTTTGAGTTGCAAGCCGCAGCGACGGACAATGGCCTCGTGATTTCGCTAGGCGAAAAACATAGCTTCCCGCTGGAGTCCGTGTTCAACTATCTCCATTCCACGACCGTGCGAGAGGTTTTGATTCAAGCGGTGTTGCTCGCGCCGATGTTCACCACCAGGTGGCGCTGGAATGCGTCGCGCGCGCTGGCATTGCTGCGCTTTTCAAACGGCAAGAAGGTGCCGCCACAGATTCAACGGATGAAGGCCGAAGATCTCTTGGCCGCCGTGTTTCCCGATGCCATCGCCTGTCAGGAAAACTTGACTGGGGTGAGGGCTGCACGGACGATACCCGATCACCCGCTTGTGCAAGAAACCCTCCGGGATTGTCTGAGTGAAGCGATGGATCTGGCGGGGCTGACGGAAGTTCTGCACCGAATAGAGTCTGGGGCAATCCGTTGCGTGGCGATCGATACGCCTGCGCCGTCCGTCTTTTCGCACGAGATCCTCAATGCCAACCCCTATGCGTTTCTTGACGATGCACCGCTGGAGGAGCGGCGGTCTCGGGCAGTGGAGATGCGGCGCACGCTGCCAGCACAGTTGCTCGAAGAGATCGGGGCGCTTGATCCGATGGCGATTACTGAAGTCATGCGTGAATCGTGGCCGATTGTCCGTGATGCCGATGAGTTGCACGACGCGCTGCTGACCCTAGTATGGGTACCCGAGTCTGATGCAAGGCAATGGATCCCATATTTCCCTTCGCTGGTTGAATCCGGTCGGGCTGTCCGTCTTGCGTTTCACGCCTCCCGTGCCAGGTGTCAAGGAGTTGAGGGATGGGTGGCGGCTGAGAATCGAGAGCAGGTCGAGCAGCTATTCACGGTCGGTTCTGATTCCACTCTGGATGGCGTGGTACTGGGATGGATGGAAAGCATCGGACCGGCGATGACAGACGAATTGGCTGACCGTCTCTCTTTGCCGATTGAGGGGATTGAGGCGGCGATGGTCCGGCTTGAGGTGCAGGGCCAAGTCCTTCGTGGGCGCTTCCGGTCTAACTCAGTCTTCGGTTCTCAGTCCTCAGTATTAAACACTGCACCCGAGTGGTGTCACCGCCGCTTGCTGGCTCGGATCCATCGGCTGACGATCGGAATTTTGCGCAAAGAGATCGAGGCGGTTTCGGCAACGGACTTCATGCGCTTCCTGATGCAATGGCAACATGTCGTGCCAGGTTCGCGACAGCATGGTGAAGCGGGCCTTATGGAGGTCATCAAACAGCTGGCGGGATTCGAGACGGCGGCCTCTGCATGGGAACCGCAGCTCTTGCGCACGAGGATGGCCAAGTATGAGCCGGATCTCCTAGATAGGCTTTGTCTAAGCGGCGCGGTCAGTTGGGGGCGCCTCTCGCCGCATCCGAAACTGGCAGCAGGTAGAGAGACGGAGGGGCGGCGTATCACTCCGACAAGCCTCGCGCTCATCAGTGTCTTTCCACGTGATGAGCGTGATTGGTTGCTTGCCGCATTCCATCAGAACGTGGTTGGCGTAGGTCTCGATCCGTTTGCACAGTTAGGTTCGGTGGCCCAAGATCTCCGGTGTGCGTTGCAGCAACAGGGTGCCAGCTTCTTCGCCGATCTCGTGCGGATGACCAACCATCTTCCCGCTGAAGTCGAGCAGGGATTGTGGGAGCTGGTGGCCGCCGGGTTGGTGACGGCTGATGGGTTCGATAACCTCCGTGCTCTCATGGATCCGCATCGGCGTCGTGCTGAAGGGCGAGAACGGACTCGTCGTCCGCGGCACTCAGCAGGACGGTGGTCTTTGTTGAAGCCTCTTTCGTCTCATCTCTCAGCACTTGAGACTCAGTCCGCTTCGCCGACACAGCGAAGCGAGTCCTCAGCACTTGCCATTGAGAAAGTGGCTCGACACCTTCTCCGCCGCTACGGCGTGGTGTTTCGAGACCTCCTGGCGCGTGAATCGCTGGCTCATTCTTGGAGGGATCTGCTCGTTCAGTACAGACGAATGGAAATGGCAGGGGAGGTCCGTGGTGGACGATTCGTGTGCGGATTTACCGGCGAGCAGTTTGCATTGCCGGAAGCCGTGGAAGCGTTGCGCGCGATCAGGAAGGCGAGTGTATCCTCAAACCACGAGCTCAGACTTTCAGCCACAGATCCATTGAACCTCGTAGGAGTGATCCTCCCTGGCCCTCGTGTGCCTGCCGTCCCGACGAACTTTCTGGTGTGGAAAGATGGGATGCTTGTTCGTACTGTGATTGGGCGGCAGGGTGACACGGCAATTCCCATTGTCGACCGTACCAGCCCGGTAATGGCCCGATAGCCTATAGAACTTAACCACGTCAGTAGCTTGCCCAGGGAGAAGGATGGGCTCGGCGCAGGCGACGGCAGCTCGAATCAACAAGTAGGGACCGGCCACTCGGCTGCAGGAAAGACACTAGGCTCAGGACTCATTCTTTTTAAGTATTTCCTGCAGATAGTAGGGGACACCTTCAGTCCTCGCGTGGCAGGAAACATCTCTAACGAAGATATTCTTTGCAGCATGGAGTATGCGTGTGCGGCGGTCAGCAGTAAACTGGTGCTCGTGATGAGGCACACCGCCTGCGGTGCCATCAAAGACGTGATCGACAATGTGCGATTCGGCAATCTGACAGGCCTGCTGGGTAAAATGCGGCCGGTAATCGATGCCACGCAGTACGACGGTGAGCGTACCGCAAAGAGTTCTCCTTTTCTGAACGCGGTCGCGCGGAAAAATGTGGAGTTAACCATGGCTGGCATCCATACTGGAAGTCCTGTGCTCAAGAGGCTAGAGGATCAGGGGCACATCAAGATCGCGGGTGAGATGTATTGCGGTGAAGCTGGGGTGGTTGAATTTATCTCCTGAATGTACGCCTCAGGCGCGCATATTCTGTTGCCGAGTTGAGTGGCTAGGCTACAGTCCGACAGTCTGTACCCATCCACCAAAGCGAATTGGATGTTGGTATTTTGCAAACCAGGCAAAGGGAGTGGTATGGTGCTCAACACCACAAAGACCCTAAGGGATTGTGTTTGGAATTTAGACAGCGAGATGGTGCACGACTGGTTTGCATCATCCGGAAGTTCATTGCGTGGAGGTTGTCGCGTAGCGATCTCCCTGCGGTGTGTGTATCTCATTTAGCTTCAAGGAGGCTGTATCGTGAAGTATCTATCATTTGTTTCAGGCACCGTACTTCTGATCGCGTCCGGAGTGTCAGGTTGTGCCAACCTGCCAACTTCGGTCGTACAAGATGCGCTCGCAAACCTGGTAGCCCAACAACATAGCATTGGTCCTAGCCAAGGGAAGGCCGCGCTCGGCTCCATCCTTAATCACGCAAGGGAGAAAATGCCCGTCGGAGATTTTTCGACGCTGAACAATGCCCTGCCCGCTTTGGATACCTACCTGAAGGAGGCAACCGACGTGAAGGCTGTAACCGGTCCGATCGTCGACCAAGCTGGGCTGGAGTCAGCATTTGCTAAGGTGGGCTTGGGACCAAAAATGGTGCCCAGGATCACAAAGACGATGAGCGATTTCGTCGGGAATTCAGGCGGCGAGGCGGCGCGCAGTTTCTTTGCATCGCTGATGAAATAAGTTGCACAGCTGTTGCCGAACGAAGCCGTTCGGCAACAGTGCTTCCGTCTGCCTCATCCTCGTTGGTCAGTTTACGAACAACTGGGCTCGGTCACGGAGCAGGGTCAGCAACGCCGTCGGGCCTTGGCTACCCATCGTGGCATACCCTGCCTGAGCCTCGGAAAAAAACGCCGGCTCTCGATCAGTTGGTACCCCTAAGAGCTTGCTCACTGATGCGAGGTATTCTCCCTGTCCCGCCGCGAGATCGTGCTGCAGATTGTCATAGTTGAAAGAGACAAAGGCGGTGGCCTTGAAGTCCGGCTTCAGCTGACCGTCTTCATTCCACCAGGCCGCTCCGGAGGTGGTGCCGGTGACATTGGACGTGGTGTCGGTGATTTGGTTAATGGTGCCTTTGACTGTGCAGCCGGTTAGACCAAGCAACAGACTTGCTCCCAGTGCTGCGACGCATTGTAAACGGGTGCGCATCGTGGACCTCCATATCTATATGGGACGATGGCCTCACTATAACATACAGCCCCTCAAGTGTGATCGGTTGTGCGCCGATAGGAATACGACGGGACGGTGTTCCCCTATCGTGACAATACCGAGGATTGGCCATGTCGGTTCAGCCCCTGACAACTTTTAATCCAGAGCAGTTGTTCAATCTTGGGTCACGGCCTAAGGAAGGATCCCATCGACTGGATACGAGAATCAGCGGGCTCTCGATTGCCCAGGAATTTTCCGGACGGTTGAATGTCACCACGGCTGATGGCGATCGGATTACTCTGGTGGCCGATCGTGATGATCGGTATGACGCTGGTGCCGTCCAATCTGTTGTTCAGACTCTTCAGGGAAACGGGACTGTCAGCGCTGGGTTTGCGCAGAGTGTACGTGCGCACCACGTTGGCATCGCGGTCAGTGGAGACCTTGATGAAGCCGAAGTGACGGACTTGGAGAAATTGTTTGAAAAGGTTTCAAGTATCTTTCGTGGGTTCGTTCAGGGACGAGATGATGAGGCCCAGGCTCAAACCCTTCAACTCGCAGAAGGGTTTCATGAGTTGGAAGATCTCTCCAGTCTGGATCTCAGCGTCGAGATCGTCCGGTCTGTGACGGTTGTGTCGGCCTCAGGCGAAACCCCGGGTGGGGCGCCAGGGACGGCGGTGGCGATCCCGCAGCCGTCCAACGGTACCACGGCGCCCACCCTGTCACCTAACTCTTCTGACTCCACGCGTCTCGCGGCATTAGTAAACAGCACACAATTCGCCTCTTTGATTCAACAAGTCCTCGACGCTCTGAATGAACTCAGCGTTGATCTGGAGAAGGTTCGTCACCATTTACCGGCCTTCCTCGATCGGGTACGCGAAGAAATTGCCAGGGAGTTACGCCGGGAGCCCCCGTTGGAGACAGAAGCTCGCGGCCGTTCAGGCAAGGACGTCCTACCTGCAGATGAACCGTCGACCGATAGTCGTAGCCTATTGGTTGCCTATCAATCGGTCAAGGAGACATCCCTCTCACTGTCTCTTCAAGTTTAATTCGCCCATAAGCGCTGATACCACTTCTTCTCATCACCAACCGGCAGTGACACCAGATTCATGGCTTTCCGGATCTCGCCGATGTTCCAGCCAGTGAGGTTGGACAGTGTCTGCGCTTCCCTCTCATAGCGTTCGCGTAACTGCTGGCGGTAGACAGTTGCGGCTGGGCATTCATCCGTTCCGGTCCAAGGGTGGCGCAGAATGTAGCGGGCTTGGAAATTGTTGCGATCGGATGTTTCTTGGAACATCAAGTCTTCAGGAAAGTGGGCGGCATCATAGCGGACGTGCAGTCTTGTGACAAAGACGTTCTTCGGCTGTGGCATGCTGCCTCCACGTTGCTTGAAGCTAGGGTCGTTTTGCCAGAAGACACCCAGACTTCGCAGCTCTTCAGCCGATAATGGGTTTGTGGCACAGGGGTCGCACCAATTCATATCCCAGGCATATTCGAGGAATACTCCTCGCTCGCTCTCGCGCGTCACTTGTTGTGTGAAGAGGTCGCGATAAAAGTCACCGAACTTGTCTTTCACATACAGCGGGATCTCTTGGGCTTCCGGTAACCGGATGGTTTGGTAGTTCGTCGTTTCGACGCGCCCTTGTTTGCTCAGCGTATAGATGAAGAGTTCTTGTGCACCCTCGGCATTCACTGTCCCGAGCCGAATCGGTAGCATGAACTTTAGGGATTCGAAGGCGATCTGGATCGGTCTCAGGTGCGTAAAGCCGAGCTTGGATTGTTCAGTCAGGTTCACCTTGGCCACAAAGAACTTCATCTGCTGCTTCAAATAACTGTGCAGCACAGCGGAAGTCCCATTCGGAATCTTGTATCCGTTCTCAGCTAACCAGGTTTCAAGCCCGTGGCTTTCCTTGGCTGAGAGAATCAGGATATCGTATTCACCGACGGTATACTGCGCCTCGACAGTCACGCCGAGTGCCGTATCGCGTGCTCTGGTTGAGGCGCTTGCCGGCGCGAGGCTCTTCGCCATATCGAGGCTACGACGTTCCATCAGCTCGTACCGGACACAGGGATTCTCGTCGAAGTATTCCACTAGGCGTGGAGCCGAATAGTCGGCCAAGTGTTTCAGGACAGCCGGATCCCCGACATGAATCTGGTCCTTCTCTAACACGGCGGGTACCGGCACGACCATCGCAAACTCTTTTGCGTCGCCCTTGAAGTCATTCGCCATAGTGATGACGGTCTTGTTGTCATGACGGGCAATGACAACCTCGGAAGCCTTGTTGAACAGCTTCGTGTCAGTCTTGCCGACATAGAAGCCACAAAACGCCGAGGCGTCGGTACTCCAGAGGAATAGGCTTATCAGAAATGTGAAGATGGGCATGATCAGGCGTCTCATAGAAGCCTCAGTAGACCGATTCATATGACCTCCTTGGTTAAAACGGGAATAGGGGAACCAAACAGGGGATTCATCACCGGCGATTTACCGCTTGTAGGCTTGGCCCAGTCGTAGTGCGTGCCAGGAAACATGCGATCCAAGAGCGGAACGAGCGGTGAACATGCGATGAGTCCCCAGAGTGGGCCATTGGGCTTGAAGAAATGGAGCTGCACGTAGAGCGCTGTGAGTGCGACAAACAGTGCGAAGATGATTCGGCCCGTTCTCGAATCTGGTGTCGTCTTTGGATCCGAGATCATAAAGAACGAAAAGATGAGAAGCGCCCCGCTTTCGATTTGATGCAGGGGAATGGCGAGTGGATCACCAAGCCAGAGGGCACGGGCGAAGAGGAGTCCGACGTAGAACGTCAAGAAGGCGAGTGTGACATCAGCCCGTGCCGCGCGGGTTACAACAAGCAAGCCAAGGCAAGCGATCAGAAATCCGAACCAAGCGACTTGCCCCCATTGCCCTGGTGAGATCCACCCGAGACCGAATGAAAGCATGACGGCGAGGGCGAGATTCGTCGGATTGAACACATGCTTGTCCTTCCAGCGAAGGATGAACTTGCTGCCGATCGCGATGATAGCGGCGAGTGCTGCAACAGCAAAATCATTGGTGCGGAGGAGAAGGCACAGCGAGAGGGACGAAATCAGCGCGCTTTTTGGATCGAACGACGGCAGGTAGAAATAGCGGGTCCCGACATATTGAGTCAGTTGGGCAGTACCGAGGGTGATGACGATCTGGCAGATGGGGATGTCGAAGTGGAGAAAAAATAGGCCATAAAACAGCAAGGACAATAGGCTAGCGATTTGAAAGAGGCGTGGATCTCGGCAGAAGGTCGGTTTGTTTGGTTGGTTCCAGCTGGTCTCTTGACCCATGAAATCCTCCTTGGGATTGCCGTGGTCTTGCAGCGGCCATCACAGGAGGGTATGGGGCGAGGGGGAGAATCCTTTCAGAGGGATGAGATGAATTTGAGAGTGCGTTGACAAGCGGCTGAACAGGCGCAAGAATTGCTCGTCGGTACGACCCAGATTGGCCTGCAAGTTAAATCGGGAGCTATTGAATACGTATGGAGTGGGCAAAGCACATAGTCTTTACGCCTATTCTTGTGGGCATATTTCAAGGAATTTGCATCGCAGGCTTGATGAATCTTCCTGTGGAGCAAAGGAAGGTTCTGGAGGATTCATCTCACTTTACCATAGTTCGTACTGTGACAGCGTTGCCTGAGGCAATTGTTGCTCTGTGTGGTGATTTGACCGGTGGGTTAGCAGAGCCTGCGGCCAAGTGGGAAGCCACAGACTGCATAAAAGATGAAACGCTTCCACGCAAACGGCTAATTTGGGGCGCTATCTCTGGTGTACATCATGTTGTTCACTATGAGAGCGGTGGATACGTCCACAGCTTTCATCTCCTTGTGGCAACTCTTGGCAATGGAGGACAGCAACCAAAAGTGATTTGGCGTGGTATCGGAGGATTATATAAAGACTACACAGCTTTCCTTCTTGCACTACGAACAGGGGAATTCAACGATGAGAGTGAACCCTAGATTGACGATGCGCTCGGATTCGCCCTCGGCTGTGCGGTGGTGCGGGGGCAACTGGTTAAGAATAACCACGACATCCCAGTCCGTGAGCATATTTCGTCGTGGTTCTATGTAAGCGCTATAGGCGTAACGCGAGCGTATTGTCGAGTGCGATGTGTCTTGGAGTGTACAATGGCTGAAGAACTTGTTCCAATCTTCTATGTGAGAAATGGAATCAAGGCGATACGGTGGTATGCCCGACTCGGCTTCATTATAGAAGGTGAGTACCGCTTTGCTCCTGGAGTGCCGCAATATGTATGTCTTCGTCGCGGTCAACTCGCGCTCCATTTGTCTGAAGATACGGGTGATGTGCGACCGAACACGCTCGTGTATTTTTATGTTGATGATATTGATCGAATTGCTGCCGAATTCAACGTCACAGTGAAGGACCTCCCCTGGGTTCACGAGGTGGAATTGACAGATCCAGACGGAAACCGCCTGCGAGTTGGGAAGCGAAAGGCTCTACGGTCTCACGAATAGTTGTGGGGCTTGAACTCGATCTCGGCTGTGCGGTGCTACGGGAGCTGGTACGATGATCTAATCGATCTCAGCAGCCCTTGAACTGCTTTGACCGGCATTGTTCCGAGAGGCGCTTGGCTTCTACGATTTGGGCGGGCGTCATGCGCTGGGCAACGTCGTCTCGATTTTCTATCGCTTGTTTGTGGTCTTCCCCCTTCATGTGTCCGGCCGCAAGGTCTACCCACATGTAGGCCCGCACTAAGTCTTGTGGCACGCCAAGCCCTGCGAAATAGAGTTCCGCGAGGTTGTTTTGCGCATGCGGGTGACCCTGGGCCGCTGCTTTCTCGTACCAGGTTCGTGCTTGGGCATAGTCCTGTGGCATCCCTTTTCCTTTGGCATATAGCTCCCCGAGGCCGTTCTGCGCCTCGGCGATTCCCTGATTAGCCTGAGTCTGGAGCGTAGACAGATCTTTACTGCCGGCCGGTGGGAAGGCAATGCTCGACCCAACGGGGAGAACAAGAGTCGCCAGAAGGATGATGACGGTAATCGCACTCATGAGCGGCTGAGTATGCCGTGCAGGCGAACGGATCGTCAAGCCGAATCCTACCGAGCCCTCTGTGGGTACTCTGGTGGAGGTGGTTGGGCGGACGCAGGAGGGGGCGGCGGAAGTTGAAGGGGGCGGTTATTTAATTGCAGCGGTGGACCGAGATTGAGCCCGGGAATTTGTGGAGGCTGCACGGTCACGATGCGATCACCGTTCGGGAGGTCGGTCGTGCTATGTACATTGCCGGCGGCATCCTTGTAGACGGTTGTTCCACCTTCTGCGTCGAGCACTTGCTGCAACCGGTCCTTCGCATTGGGTTGTTGAGGCGGTTCTTCCCCCATTGCGAGCGGTAGGCTTGGGAAGCCAGTGATCAGTATGATCATGAGACGGAGCGCGGTCCGACGCATATCGTCCTTATACGATAGAGGATTGACCCAGAATCTCAATCTCTGAAGGATTCAATCAGCCACCAGAGAACAAGTATAATGAGGAATCCAATTCCTGCGGGGATATAAATTAAATAGAGAAAGCGAAAGTCAACCATAGTCTGCCTCTGCTCTCAGCCGCCCCTGTAAGGTATTTTGACCGACAATAGAGCGAATACTTGCCTAAAGTAGGATGAGGCCTGACCACCGCCACGTTTTTCGTATGGCCCAATCATACCGGCAGGGACAGCACGTATTCTGTTTGTAGAAGCTCTATTGCCCATCTCAGAAGTTTGGAATCGTCTTGTTGGCTCTTCTGCCCAGCGCTGCAACTTGTCTGCTCGTGATTTCTTTGTTCCGTTGTTCGCGTATTTCATGAATGAACATAATTAATTTCAGCGTCAGCGAATCCTTCACCAGCCCAATCTGCATTGGTTTAAGGAACTCATGGGGTCAGTAATACATGTAATGCATGAATGGCTGATAGACCCATGGAGCCTTATCACCGGAGTATGCTCAACATTAGCCCCAACGCACTATGGATAGCAAGCTAAGTCATCCAATGTATGGAACACCTGATCTGCCCGGAAAGTTCTTTTGATCATTTGTATACCGTTTCTTGTCGGCCTCTCCTTGGCGCCTAAGTGTCAGACCGCCTAATTGAGTGGCCCGAGGACATGGTCGGATGTCCCTTGGTCTACCATGACGGGGATCGATCCGACCGATTCCGCGTCATGCCGTGACACCCAAACAGTTCGACGGGGATGTCTTCAGTCGGAGGCATAGCAACACCCACGTCGTGTAATACTCACCAGCCGTCTGTAAGAGATCGCTGGATTTGTCTTTCCTCGTATACCTAGCGTCGAAAATCTTGAAATACGTTGCCTGAAAACCCATCTCGCGATACCCCTAGACCAAGCGCTGGTTTCCGGCGCCGGATACAATCCAACATTTTGGTAAGGGAGGCCGTTCATGCATCTCGTCGTGGTGTCGGCATTGGTTGTCGGATTAGTGTATTTGCTGTGGCAGATCAGGCCGTAGCGCGCCTTTTAAGGTGACAGCAGCGAGCGCGCTTGATTGAAGGCATGCTCTTTCACGGCCTCCAGGGGATTACCTGCTGGAGGCCGTGGTCATTGTGGTCCTTTCGTAATCGGGTTTTCCAGTTTTTCCTCTAGCCCGCATGATTCATGAACAGGTCTGCTGCAATCGCCGATCCGCTCTTGTGACAGGCCGATGGCCTATGGGCTCGCAACTCGGCTCCTCCGGGCTCCGTGCGACGGTCTCACGACAGGGCTTGGCGATTTCTCGTCGAATCGCCATGAATCATGCGGGCTGGTACGAGCTTGTCGGAAACCCTGAAATCAGTTGCCAGAAATCTCGTCTCAGTATAGCCCTAGACTGGGTGCCGGATTCTGGCTCCGGTCCTGTTGAGACAACCGATATTTCAAAGGAGGCTGTTCATGCGCGTTATCATGATGTCCACGATCCTGTCCGCATTAATCGCCGGGTCCAGCGCCTTGGCGATGGCAGATGAGCTGACGAATCTCGGTTCTGAATTGAAGGGTGAAATGGGCTCCGTGGCCAGCGAAGCCAAGGGGGAGGTGAAGGGCGAACAGGAACAGATGAAGGAGAGCCTCAAGTCGAAACGAGAGCAGATGCAAGCCGACATGAAGGCCAAGCGAGAACAGATGAGATCGGAAATGAAGGAGAAAAGAGACGCGTTGAAGGCCGAGAGGAAGGAGATGAAGAAAGCGGCAAAGGCCAAGAAATCTAAGGCTAAGAAGCATGCGGAGGAATCTGTCGAATCACTGCAGCCAAGCTCCTATTAGACGAACCGGTTCAACGTCATGGTGTTGAAATAGGCTCTCTCAGACGGCCTCCTGGAGCACAGCTCCAGGAGGCCGTCGTGTCTATTGTCGCCGAAGCTCGTGGGACTGCTTTTCCTCGACGATGGTACGCGGCATCGGATTGCGTTACACCGCTTGCTCGCAAGCCAAGACGAACACATGAAGTGGGATGATGTTGTCACCTTGCGCCGCTTCTTGTTCCAACCGGAAACGCGCGAACACCTCGATCAGCCGGTAGGCCAACTGATCGGAGACGGCTGTCAAAATCATGCGGTTGGTGGCAGGGGCGAGGAAGAATTGACTGGTGAGTCCTGTTGCGCCCTTTCCAGTGACATTGTGTAGCTCGCTGTAGGCGGCCACGTCGTAATCATTCAGCAACGCGTGTATCTGTTCTATGAGCGATTCACGGAACACGATGACCAACATTTTCATACGAGCCACTCCTGAGCATGGGCGAGGGGTTGGTGAAGGACACGGTCATCCGTTATGATGATGTCATTGTCGTGGGAGCGATTCAAAAATACAAGATGAAGCGGCGACGTCGATAGCATCAGCGAGGGACTGAGGTCTGTAGACGGTGTAGGCCTAGCTCGACAAGTTTGACACTGATACGCTATAAATTAACAGTAGAGCGGTGTACAACGGCATAAACGAGGTCGGTGTTATGCAAGAATATGCGGCGTATTACGGGGCTGCCTGTCTCATCCTTTCCATGTATCTTCTCTTCAAAGGCGTAACTGCTGCTTCACGACAACGAAGTGAAGATCAGTCGACGACGCTGGTGCCTGCCTATGTCTATGGAATCCTGGCGTCGGTCGCGCTCACCTATGCCTTGGGACTTCTGAGGATGAAATTCCCCGGGTGGGAACTACCTTGGTGGGGAAATCGGATTATTTTCCCTGGCACGACCATGCTCTTCCCTGGCATTATTTATCTGATTGGTCGCCGCCCACCGAAGCCCAATCTCGATCGAGTCGACGCGTAGCAGGAAGACCAACAGCGGTGCTCTTATGTCCCTCAGAGACTCAACGTATTAGAGCCTACTGGAGGCAAAGTTCCTCTCCGCTTGCATGTGATCGAAGCGAGCGGGTCAGGTAAAGGTTGGTATGTCCACCCGCACTTCTTCGCTTTCCATGGTCTTGCCGGACAGTCTTGTTGTGCACCCTGTGACTGTTCAGTGAACACGAATAGCGACAGCTGAAACATTCTGCTATTTCGCGATGGTGATGCTTGGGACGCCGGCTCGCGAGACCTCTGTGACGGTCATCTGAAAGAGCTGCGACAAGAGTTTGAACGCTTCACGGTTCCAGCGAGCCTGTGGCCCGGTCGTATTGACGGCATAGTAACGTCCATGAGACTTCATGGCGAGGTCTAGGCCGGATGGAGACGACTCCGATACCACAAGATCCAATGTCTTGACGGGATTTTCGACCACGTCAGGGGTACGGCTGTCTTTATCGACATGGTACTCCGGCTCTTCAGCGATGGAAGCTCCAAGAAAGTTCAGCATGGCGTTGAAGCTTCGCAAACGAAAGTTCCCCGTGAGCGGCCAGTCTCCGCCAAAATACCCAGGGCGAATATCAAAGGTCACGTCGTTCGAGCGTCTCTGTTCATACTCCTCTACTAGCCGGATCCGCTCTTCCTGCGAGAGTGTGTCGAGATCATAGTTTGTAATCAGCATGCCCCCTTCGGCCTGCTTCCGCAACGTGATGGTTTTATCTTGATGGTTGTAGGTGACCTGATATTCCTGTTCGAGCGCTTTGAATCCTTCTGCCGTGACCGACTCGGCCGGAATCGTCCAGTGTCGTTTGATGCTCAGCGGTTCAACGTAGAGGCTATTGTGATCTTGAATGGCTGAAAGATGGAGGACCACACGCCGGAACATTTCATAGCCAGCCGTATTGGTGGGATAGTTCCAATAGGCAACGGTTTTAGCCTGCTGTTTCAGCCGAAGTTCTTGAGCCATCAATCGAAGGAGTAGATCGACATCGACCCCCTGTCGCAAGAGCAATGTCAATTTGGATTCGTGAAATGGCGTGAGAAGGCGCTTCGTAAATTCTTCTCCTTCAATCGGCGCGATACTGATGGTTGGGTTCTCTGCCACACTTCCACCGATGACGGGTAAAATCGTTCGGCTCGCATCACCGGTCAAGGCCGGTGTGGCACCGGCGGTAAAACGAAAATCGAATGTTGCCGCGACGTTGGAGACACCGGTGAAGTGAATCGGCTGGTGGTGCTGTGCTCTGGCGATATTGACGAGCAGCTGCTTGGATTGCGATTCGGTGATGGCGTCGTCGTAAGCGATCACAGCTCGAGTCAAGGTGACCGGCGAGAGGCAGCCGGAGAGCAACAAAAGACCGAAGAACGTCAGGACAATGCCAGGCACAGCGGATATTCGGTCGTCCATCGTCAGTGGTCGGCTATTCGAGCGTCGTCTATACGTAGATACGAGTTGTACCATATCAATAGGCAGAAGGGTAGCAGCTGGAAGAAGTCGAGTTATGTGACGATGGGATGCGACTTCCGGAGACCGACTTGATGGACCGTCATCTGGACCGGACCTGTGGGGTGTAAGGTCATACCAGGCTTTGGGTGAATGGTCTGCCCACTCACGAGGCTGAGCCGAACAGTCGACGCGATCGTTGCCAGAATCAAGAGGCCTTCGAGCTCCGCGAACGACTCGCCCAAGCAGCGGCGTCCACCAGCGCCAAAGGGAATGTAGGTATAGGTTGGACGGGCCCTGGTCGCTTCGTCAGAAAACCGCTCAGGGTCAAAACGCGAGGGGGCAGGAAACCAGCGCGGATTGCGGTGAAGATTCCATGGGCTGATGAAGGCCCACGAACCGGGCGGAAGCATCGCTCCAGATGGAAGTCGATCCTCTCTCTGTGCCAGTCGGGTGTGTAAGCTCCAGGCTGGAGGATAGAGGCGAAGCGACTCGTCCCAGATCATCTTCAGGTAGCGGAGGCGAGGCAGATCGGCAGCGTTAGGCGGTCGATCGCCGAGCACCTCATTCAACTCGTAGACCAACCGGTCCCAAACCGATTGATCCTGTGACAACAGGAGCCAAGTCCAGGTCAGGGCATTGGCGGTGGTTTCATGACCGGCCAGCAAGAATGTCACGAGCTCATCACGAATCTCTCTCTCCTTCAGTGGGTGACCATTGTCATCCTGAGCGGCCAGTAAGAGTGAGAGCACATCATCACGGTGCTCTGCACTGCGTCGCCGGTCACGAATCAATTGAATCAGTGTGTCTTCGATCAGGTTGAAGCCGCGGGTGAACCGGCGATGCCGGGAAATGGGAACCCAAAGCGGGATCAGGCTTGCCAGGAGCGAATCATACTGAAGTTTGATGAGACGCTGGCCCGCTGAAATGGAGGCACGGATCAGACCCGCATCAGACCGCAGGTCTTCTCCAAAGAGCAGGCGCCAAATGACCGAGAGGGTGAGATGCGCCATGTCCTGTCCGATGTCGATCGTCATGCCATCGTGCCACTGGGCCACTCGGGCTCGAGCAGTATCGGTGATGAGGCTGCTGTAGGCCGTCACATGGTTTCCGTGAAAAAACGGCAGAAACAGACGCCGTTGAGCGTGATGGGTGGCGCCTTCTGTGTGCAGGACACCTTGCCCAAAGATTCGGGATTCGACAGGAGGAACCGGTCCCTTGCGATAATTGTCTTGGTTCGTCACCAAGACATGTTTCACGTCAGCCGGATGATTCAATAGATACATGGCGGCATCGGGTTTCTGCAAAAGCAGTTCAACGACCAGTCCCATGGGGAGCTTAACGACGTCGCCATAGGTTTGGCACTGCAACAGAAATCCGAGGGTATCCCGTCGGAGCTCAGGGGAGCAGCCCCACCAGCGAGAGACCGGCGGTCCGGGAGTCGGAGCACTTGGAGTGTGTTGATCAGTCATGGGCAATAGCTCTCACGTGGAACTACAGCATGGAGGGGCATGACTGTCAACGGAGACTGGAATGAATCGTAGCCGGGACTTGCGCTTCGTCACGAATCGTCATGAGGACCAGCAACGAGATGACCGCGCACCCCGTAACGTACCATCCCGGTGCAAGGGGGCTTCCGCTCCGTTCAAAGATCATGGTGGCGACCAATGGGGCTGTTCCGCCGAACAATGCCGATGCCATATTGTATGAAATGGACAGCCCCGTATATCGGTGTGCAACCGGAAAGAGTATCGCGACGATGGCAAAGAAGGGGCCCATGTAGGCGGCGACGAAGATGGTCACGGCCAATTGCGCCATGGCTACAGACACGACGTCTCCGCTGCTGAACCAGGAGAAGAACGGGACCGTACCGAGCGCAAGGCTCATCGCGCCGCCAGCGAGGACCCATCGAGGCCCAACTCGATCGGCTAACTTGCCCATGATCGGGATCAGTATCGCCATCACCGCCATACAGACCGTATTGATGGTGAGGGCCGTCCGCATCGGGAGATCGCTCACCTTCGTCAGATAGGTGGGGAGATAGACAAAGAAGATGTAGAATCCCACGCCATGCAGCAGGACGAGCCCGATGACTTGAAGCAGCGGTGCCCGGTTCTGACGTGCAAAGTCACGAATCGGCGTCGATGAGACCACACCGCGCTGTTGGAGTCGTTGAAAGGCGGGTGACTCAGGAAGATGTTGGCGGAGATACCAGCCGACCACCGCGATGACGCTTCCTGCCAAGAACGGAATGCGCCAGCCCCAATCATGCAGAGTCTCCTGCGTGAAACTCGCGCCGGCCACGGCGCCGACCCCGGATCCCAATAACGCGCCGATTTGTGCGCTGAAGCCGGCCCAACTGCCGATATAGCCTCGCTCGTTCCGTGCGGCATGTTCGATCAGGAAGGTGACCGATCCGGTAAACTCTCCACCGACTGAGAAACCTTGAATAAACCGTAACAGGGTCAGTGCTATCGGAGCGGCAAGACCGATCTGCTCATAGGTCGGCAGCAGGCCGAGCAGGCAAGTGGGAATTGCCATCAAGATCACCGACCACGACAGGGCTGATCGGCGTCCTCTCGTATCCCCCCAATAGCCGAAGCAGAGTGCACCCAGCGGTCTTGCCAGAAAGCCCACGGCAAATACGCTGAATGTGGCGATCAGCGACAGAGAAGGGTCTGAAGCCGGGAAAAACAGGACGGATAAGATCGGGGCAAAGTATCCGAAGAGTGCAAAGTCATACCATTCAAGGACATTGCCGATGGCACCAGCTAGGACGGTTGTGCGAAGTGTCCGGGGGCTGTCTTGGACTTTGGAGGTGGAATCGTTCATCACGGTGTGGTCGAGTGCCCACCATACCACGAACAGGCTGATTTCGTACGTGGGTTGTGTTTTCAGTGGCGCGATCAGTAGAGTAGCCGGGTGCCTGTCTTCATCATGAGGGACACGCGATGCGATGGTGGTGCAGAGAGACCGGTTCTCTCCTTCTGAGAGGGGCAGTGTTGAGTGGTCTGTTGGTGTCCTGTAGTGGAGAGAATGCACCATCCTCATCTCTGAACCAGACGGAGAGTCTCGTCGGAGTGGATGCTGATGCGAACGGGGTGCGTGATGATGTCGACCGATATATCGATACGACCTATGCCGACCAGGCCAGCGAGGATCTCAACAGGGCCGTGCGTCAGTATGCGAGGGCCGTTCAGTCATCACTGGTTCATGCTGACAGTCAAACACAGTCTCTCACCCATGCGACGGAACGCTTTCGAGCCTTAGAGTGCCTCATGGCGAGGCGACCTCGTGAGTTCCATGTAATTTTTGTCGATGTCCGCGCGCAACTGTTAAATACGCCGAGCCGTTCTGAGGCCTATCTGAAGGCCGATGATCAGGTGAAGACAGCGAACCTCCCTTTGTTGCCGGCAGATCAATGGATGACGGCATGTCAGTCTTGACCTCAGGAAGGTTCCTTGTGCTTTCGTTCAGCGTTCTCCTAGGAGCGGGATGGCTTCCGGATGCGGACGCCCAAGTGCAACCTCAATCAGCTTGCCAGAGTGCAACGGCTCCTCGCACGGCAATCTATTTTGTGAATGGGGTCACGACAACGCTCGATGAAGCAAGGTTGAACGGCGGGAAGCTGGAGCTGGAGTTTCTGAGCAAGCTTCCAACCATGGCACCGGTCGTCCAAGCGATGTGTCATCTGTTCTTTCTGAACATCAATCCGACGTCTGGAGCCGTCAAAGATTTTCTTGAGGCAGGTCAACAACGGCTCGGGTTCACGTCGACGACCTTCTGGCAAGGATTGGAAGGGGTTGGCCTGGCGACATCGGGTGTGATTGCGCAGGTGTTGCAGCGTCCCATCAGTAGTGCCGATCAAATCGATCAGGCCACGATCACTCGTCATGCGACGGCCTATCGGGAACAGATTGCCTTCCCATCCTGTCGCCGCGTGCTCATCGTCCCACATTCTCAGGGGAATCTGTACAGTAACGCGTCGTTCGACTCAGTATTTAGCCAGGCACTGCCGCCGCCGCTAGGCACACTGAAGATTGTCGGAGTCGCCACACCGGCGGATAGGGTGGGGGGCAAGGGACTCCATCGAACGTCAAGCACGGACGTCTTGATCAGCGGGATTCGCTTTGTCTTGCCCGCCACGTTAGACGCCAACACAAATTGGGGAATCAGTCCGTTACTCTTCTCTCCTGCGTATTCCGGTGGGCATAGTTTCATCGGGTACCTGACGGCAGAGCCCAGCCGGACACAGATTCTGACGGACATAGAGTCTTCGTTGATCACGCTTGCAGCCGTCAATCCCTGCTGACTCTTCCGCTCGTACTTACTTCCCTGGGTCCTTTGCAGCGTGTAACCCTCAGCACCGGGCACTCAGACCGTGTTCTCACTGTCCCTTGAGCAACGTGAATTGCTGCTTTAACGCCGAAATTTTGAGCAGGTAGCTGCGGAGATCGTGGGCGCCACACTGCTGGTGCGGGGTCAGGCGATAGTTGCGTATGACATAATTACGGCCGGCCCCGGCGCCGCAGAGATGAATGACGGCGGCCAACTCCTGTTTCTGCTCGAACGTGGCCCCTCGATCCCCTGCCAGCCGAGTGACGTATCGGTCGAGTAACGCGGAGGTC
>NZ_CZQA01000007.1 GCF_001458735.1 Candidatus Nitrospira nitrosa | reverse complement strand
TGGCCAGACGCCCGACCAGGTCTATTATGACAATCTGACCACACGACGGACTGCCGCGTAGTCAGCAATCCGCCAGGCGCCACTTATGAACTGGTAAAAACTGTCCAACCAACCGGAGCCACCTCTGTGGGTATGTAAAGTGTCGGAAGTGCGGTAAGCAGAAGAGCCTCGCCAAACTGCGGCGTGAGATCGCAATCATTCAGGGGTTCTATCAACAAGTCCCGGCCTACCGCTTGGCGCATGATCTCGCCGTTGACGCCAAGGTCATCAGTCGGGTCTATCAGAAGCTGCGTGCGGCCATCTTCCATGTGGCTGAACTGGAAGCGATGGAAAGCAAGCTTTCCGGTGAGATCGAACTGGACGAAGCCTATTTCGGTGGGCGACGGAAAGGCAAGCGTGGCAGAGGGGCTGCCGGGAAAAGCGTGGTGTTTGAGCTCTTGGAGCGCGATGGGCGGGTGTATACCAAGGTCGTGGAGAATGTCTCGGCCGAGACACTGATGACGCATATCCGTGCCAACACCCGCAAGGGATCCGTCTACTATACCGATGCCTTCAAGGGGTATCAGTCACTCAAACGGTATGGGAAGCACCACACCATCAACCACACCAAACGCTTCGTTGATAGACGCACGAAGAACCCTATCAACGGCATCGAAGGCTTCTGGTCATTCGGTAAGCATATCCTCTATAACGACAGAGGCGTGTCCAAATATTACTTTCCGATGTATCTGAAAGAAATCGAGTACCGCTTTAATCACCGCAGGGACAACCTCTTCAAACTGTTCCTGTACACGTTCTTTGGTTACGTTTCGCCCTAATTACCTTCATTTATCCATACATTCGTATCCAAAATTACACAGACTACTATTTGGGGCTGACTATCTGGAGCAGATTTCTCCATTTGTTCCTCCACACCTCATTTACCGGGGGGAACCCCTGACCCTTGAATTCAAATCCGAAGTGTAACACCAAGGCGAGCGCGGAGCACTTTTGTCGGCATCCGATAGGCAAGGCATTGCGAAGTCTATTATTGAGAGCACGGACAACTTTGGTAAGTCGCGATGGACCGTTACCAGAGAAAGCGGTGGGTTTGGGGAAGTAATCACGCATGTATTTTCATTGGTGCCACGCTCCCATGCGGCATACGGCGGATGAAGTACGCAGTTGGGTACAGAGCGCGTTGCAGTTCTTAGAAGGCTCCCCATTCACTTCTATCATCGACCGTCAGGGAGATACTAAAGGGGTCAGACCCGAATGGTACTTACTTAACGACTCCGTGGCGGATGCGAGGTACCAAACGGCTGCCTCGAGTGATACGGTAGGGTTGCTACCCCACCATCTTTCACCCGAGGAGCGAAGCTGAATGTA
>NZ_CZQA01000006.1 GCF_001458735.1 Candidatus Nitrospira nitrosa | reverse complement strand
GCGCGGAGAATGTCGTCCTGCTGGGCCCACCGGGTGTGGGCAAGACGCATCTGGCGATTGCCCTGGGCATCAAAACCGTCGAGGCAGGTTCATCCGTGCTGTTTCTGACGTTGGAGACGCTGATGAGTCGGCTGATCCGCGCCCGGCAGGAGAATCGGCTGGAGCGCATGCTGCAGCAACTGACGTATCCCCGTCTCCTGATTCTCGATGAGCTGGGATATCTGCCACTCTCGCGAGAGGAGGCCAGTCTGCTCTTCCGACTGCTGGTCCGCCGCTATGAACGTGGGAGTTTGATTGTGACCAGCAACAAGAGCTTCGCGGATTGGGGCGAGGTCTTCAATGATCCAGTCTTGGCCACGGCGATCTTGGATCGGCTCCTGCATCATGCCACGACGCTGAATATCAAGGGCGAGAGTTACCGGCTTCGGGAAAAGAGAAAGGCTGGGCTCTTCGGCCGACGGTCAGCCTCCGAACCACTCGAGGTGACACCGGATACGCCGATCTGACCCGACGGAGTGGACAATTTCATCGGTGAAAAGTGGACATCTCACTTCGGTGTTTTGTGGACAACCAATCTCGGTCTTGACAGCGATCGCACGGTAGTGCTTGAGCCGGTTGAAGAAGCACTCAATACGGTAGCGCTCGGCAGACAGGGCGAAGTCCGTGGTGCGCGGTTCTTTGACACAGGCGCGTGAGGGGATGACGACCATGGCACCGGAATCTTCAACGACCTCAACGATCTTGTGGCTGTCATATCCCCTGTCGGCAATAACGTATTGCGCCGGAAATCCTGCCAGCAATGACTCCGCTTGCGTACAGGCAGCTGCCTGCCCCGGCGACAGGATGAAGCGGAGCGGATTGCCCAGGCCATCCACAGCCGTGTGGATTTTGGTGGTCAGCCCGCCTTTCGAACGGCCAAGGGCTTCCGTCTCTTGAGCCCCCTTTTGCGCCAGCGGCGTGCTGGTGGGCGCGGACGATGGTGGAGTCGATCATCACGTATTCAAAGTCGGGGTCACCGGACAGGGCTCGGAACACGCGCTCCCAGATGCCGGCGTTCGACCATCGGTTGTACCGCTGGAACACGGTGTTCCAGGCACCGAAGCTGTCCGGGAGCTCACGCCAGTGTGCGCCGGTCCGGGCAATCCAGAGCACGGCATCCACAAATTTTCGATTATCGGTTGCCGTCCGCCCTG
>NZ_CZQA01000005.1 GCF_001458735.1 Candidatus Nitrospira nitrosa | reverse complement strand
ATGGCCAGACGCCCGACCAGGTCTATTATGACAATCTGACCACACGACGGACTGCCGCGTAGTCAGCAATCCGCCAGGCGCCACTTATGAACTGGTAAAAACTGTCCAACCAACCGGAGCCACCTCTATATTCCAGATCATAGGGATATGGCCTCACCTTCAAAGATGAAGACGTTCAGAAGTCTAGATTCTGAGGGAGAGGGTGTGCGTTCGTATATTGCAATATGCAGTACGCTCCTGCTAGCGCGGCGACCGTTGTGTTTAATTGATGAACCAGAAATGTGTCTTCATCCACCACAGGCACGGGCAATCGGACGTTTCATCGGAGAGTATGGTGCTCAACCAGAGGGCTGTACACTAGTTGCTACACATAGCAGTCACGTGCTGAGAGGGATTCTAGAAAAGAATAAAGAGGTTAGCGTAATCCGTTTGAAGCGTAGGGAGAATGGTTTTCTTGCAACCCATGTTTCACCTGAAATATTGACACAGGCCACTCGAAAGCCCCTTTCCCGGTCCGAAACCATTCTGGATGGTCTATTTACAGAGGGTGTGGTGCTTTGTGAATCCGATGGAGATCGAATAGTTTACGAATCCGTACTTCAAACACTTTCTTTGCCGTACCCAGACCTAAGATTTATCCCTGTCGGTGGAATTGGAGGTTTCAAAGAAACAGCCAAATTGTTCCGGGCACTTGGCGTTCCGGTTGCTATCGCCAGCGATTTCGATTTTCTCTTGAAGAGGGAATTACTAGATGTCGTTTGCGAACTTAACGAGACTGAGGCGACAGTTCTCAAGGACACGATTAATGGAATCCAGGAAAAGATTCTCGAAGAGGCTAGAGGTCTGACTTTTGCTGGCGGCATTAGACGTGTGGAGGAGACTATACATTCACTCAAGTCTAGAGCGGATCAAGACGATAATAGTTATTTCGAAATGGCTTCAGAACTTCGTAGTAAGCTCAATCTATTGTCTAGGGAATTGAGTCCCCAGCAAAACTTGAAACTTAAAGGGGTAGCGGCGGTACCAAAAGGTTTACAGATCGAGATAAATTCCCTCAGCACCAGTTTGAGGCGTATTGGGCTATTTCTTGTTCCATGTGGAGAGTTGGAATCATGGGTTCCGACGCTCATGGCAGGTATGACGAGAGAAAATAAATCTCTTTGGGCTACCGAGGCGGCAAGAAAGATAGAAGACCACGGTGAAGGAGAAGGCGATATCTGGGAATACATTCGATCAATAGTTGATTATTTTAAAGGGGCTTGAGTTCTAACTCCAAGTGCAACACAACCAGCCCTGATGGGCTAAGGTGTTGCCATGTCAAAACACTGCTACGCACAGTTGACTGACACAGACCGTGAAACCCTGAGCCTGGGCCTCGCCCAGGGGCAGTCGTTACGGACCATGGCGCGGATATGGTTGTGGCAGTATGTCCGGACGCAACTGACGGCGGGCTGCTCGCCCGAGCAGATTGCGGGACGCCTGCGCCGCCTGTATCCTGACGACATGAGCAAGCGGCTGTCTGAGGTAAGCTCGAAAAAGTGGACGCCTTCAACCTAGAATGAGAGGGCTGGAGGTGTGAGATGGAACAGGTCCCGCGACAGCAGTATACGAAGGAGTTCCGAGAGCAGGCCGTGCGGCTAGTCCTG
>NZ_CZQA01000004.1 GCF_001458735.1 Candidatus Nitrospira nitrosa | reverse complement strand
ACGGCACATCGACTTGCGTCGGTCGTGGAGGAATTGAATAATCGACCCCGGAAATGCCTCGCCTATCGGACCCCAGCCGAAGTCTTTGCGCGGGCCGCAGGTGTTGCTCTTCAACCTTGAATTCAAGTGATCTAATTTCGCGGAAGTTCCCCACCTGCAGGGTGGGGGTGTGAGCTGGCGCCGGCTGCTGCTCGCTTGGTGCGATGATGGCCGTGGATGACACTCCATCGACAGCGGATGTGGTGGACAAGACCCAGTACCATTTGGTGTGGGTGCCACGGTATCGGCGGAACATCCATGTGCCCGGAATAGCCGACTATCTCAAGAAGGTCTTTCGGGCAGTGCGGGAATTTCATCCCGATTGGTTTGTGGAGGAGATCGGGGTGGAACGGGACCATGTCCATCTGCATATGGTAATTCCGCCGAAGTACGCGGTCTTACGGGTGGTGGAGACGTTGAAGAGTGTCACGAGTCGGCAGCTGGAAGAGAAATTCCCGCACGTATTGCGCAACGTGTGGTGGGATGGTGGCGGGATTTTGGCGCGAGGATGCTTCGCCTCCACGGTGGGGATCAACGAGGCCACAATTCGGCACGATGTCCAGCACCAAGGCGAGCAGGAGACGGGTCAAGCGCAGCTTGAATTGTAAGGAGACCCCACCTGGAAGGGCGGGGTTCTTCATTCCTGATGGAAGGAAGCCTGCTTGGGGCGGGTGATGGTGATTCTTTACGGAGTACGAATCTCGATGCCGTCTAGACGAAAACTTGAGAAGTCCCGTGCATTGAAGGTGAGTATGGTCTGCACTCGCGCTGCTCGGGCACAAGCGGCGATAACCCAGTCATAGGTCCGACCACCGGCGATGTCGTGGTCCGCAGCCTCTCGGAGCAGCGGCCTAACGATTTTGTTATCCATGCCTGCTAGCGTTCCTTCGGTGACGAAGTTCGTTTCGATAAGGGCCATCGCGTCTCGAGGCGAGATGCGATGGGGCGGTGGAAGTCTGGTCAGCACAGCATACGTCTCAATCAAGGCTGGTGTCGCCAACACCAGCGATCCCCGCTCCGCCAGTCGACGTTCCATTTCTGTAATAGCGCGATCATGGTGCTCATGCCAGGTGCACACTGTCGCGACCATGACACTGGTGTCGGGAAGAAAACGACTCATACCGGTCTAGAGGAGGCTGCTCTGTTACGGGTGAGCTGTCGACGTGTCCGTTCGACGGTTTCACTCGTGAGACGCTCGATCGGCAGATCTGGTAGAGCGACGAGGAATCGGCCACGTTTCTTCAGTTTGACGGGGAGTGGTGCCGGCTCGATTTCAATTAGCCCTTGCCGCCAGCGGATCTCCAGCTCGGTACCAGGCTGTAACCCAGCCTCTCGACGCAGTTCTTTCGGAATGACCAATCTTCCAGCCGTATCTATGGTGGTTTTCATGGTATAGAATATACCATTTACTTCACCGTCAGACAAACAGGATTATGGAGAAGCTGTGTGCGGAGATCACGCGGTGAGGGGGCCTTGCAGTGAGGTCGGTTGTGGAGATAATACCTAATTCGTTGGGACGTACGGCTTCCTTTGTCGACCGATGACTGCGAAGGTGAACCGTTCGGTACCCTTGCGAGTGATGTCGGTATGGCGACAGGGATTCTTTCCCTGCTTCGTCTTCTCTTGCCGCACTTGACTCTCAAAAAAACCACTTGTTAAAGTCGTGCATGTCGCATGTCCTGGCTATATCCTTCCCGCTGTTTTTCTGAAAGGTCACCCATGCAACGATTCGTGTTAGTCACCATAAGCCTTGTGGCGCTTGTGCTCCTTTTGACTCACGAGAGTTCCGCTGCAGCAAGAAAAAGTAAGCCGATGGAGAGCAAGGTGACTGTTGAGCTTTCAACGAGCATGGTGACTCCTGGCGCGACAGTTACACTAAACGGAAAGGGGTTCGGCCCCTTCAAGTCGACGTCATTCAATAAGGTCACGGTCAATGGACTGTCGGCTCTCGTGCAGCGATGGGAGGCGGAACTTATTGAGATCAAGGTTCCGTTCAAGGCAACGAGTGGGTTCGTCGAGATTCTGATCGGGAAGAAGAAGGTGCTCGCCGGGCTGTTGACGATCGTCACACCACAGATCGACGCTATCACGCCGACGGAAGCCGAGCGTGGGGCCACGCTCCAGATCACGGGGCAGCATTTTGGTCTGTCCGCTGGGGCACGCGATCCCAATACGATGTTTGGGGTGAATGATGTGATCGTTGGCGGGGTGATCGTTCGCCCGCAGCGTTGGAAGGATGACAAGATTGAGCTGGAGATCCCTCCCAATGCGACGAGCGGTGATGTGGTGGTGCGGTTGGCCTCCTCTGATCCGCTTCCGGATGGATCCTGTTGTGCGCCTGTCGAGTATGTGAAGAGTAATGCCGTTTCACTGGCACTGAGGCCATTTATTCGAGTGGATCCGGTCAGTGGGCCGGTCGGAACGAAGGTGGTCCTCTTCGGTCACGGGTTTGGTCAGTCGAAAGAACAGATGGACGATGGGGTCTTCATCGCGGGAAAGCCTGCGACGATTGCCCAATGGAAAGACGATGTGATCGTGGTCCATGTCCCGCTTGATGCCGAGTCTGGTCCGCTGGTGTTGCGGCGGCAGGGGCAAGAACGGGTGCTTGCGCAGTTTACGGTTCATGTGCCTCGTATTACGACGCTGAGTCCCGCCAGTGCTCCGATTGGGACGCTGCTCAGGATCAATGGTGAACATTTTGGGTTCTATTCTGAGAGCGGGGCGACACCGTACAACTTCATGGATTTCAATACAGGTCAGAATCGAGTTGAGATCGGCGGGGTCCCGGCCGTCATCTATCGATGGAACGACGATCGAATCGATGTGTGGGTGCCATTCAGTGCCAAAAGCGGCAAGGTGGTGATCTATCGGAGCGCCACGAAACCGAATCTCGGGGGGCTCTGCTGTGCTGAACGGGGGACGCTGGCGATTGAGGCAGGGGACTTTGCAGTGGTGACGCCTACAGTTGAAACCTATGATCCCAAGTCAGCCGGGTTGGATGCGACGGTCACTATCAAGGGAAGCGGGTTTGGGACATTCTTGAAGACTGCGGAACATGCCGATCTCGGGCTCAATCAGAAGGCGTACAAACGGCGATCCGACATTGAGATCAACGAGCCGGAGGCCAGTGACACGGTTGTATCGAACGTCTCCCGCACGGAAGTGCTCTTCAACGGCGCGGCGGCTCTGGTGCAGTCGTGGACGGATCAGGAGATCGTCGTCAAAGTCCCGCACCGCAATCTGTATGGCATCGGAAAGAAGGGCGGCTTTTTCGATGATCTTGCCACTGGGCCTCTGGTTGTTCGTCGAGGGTCTTGGGACCTCTTGCCGGATGGCACCTGCTGTTCGCCGAAGAAATGGCTGACGGTGGAAGCCGGACAGTTCACCATTGAGGCCAAGGGGCTTCCCGACGATGGGTATTGGACGAATAACAGGCCTGATGCGGGCACCAATCAATAATGCTGATTCCACGCTACGTTGTCCGGGTTCGATTGCGTCTCATCTTTTTGTTGTTGATTGTGGCGCTGGGGTTTCCGCAATTGGCCACCAGTCGTGAGACCGCTCTTTCCCTCACAATTCAGGCGAGTACTACAAAATCCACCCTGCTGAGTATCCATTTTCCCACGCCTCAACAGGGCTGGGCGGTGGGGTCTGGTGGAACGATTCTCAAGACCGGTGATAGTGGGAAAAGTTGGAAGCGCGTGGCCAGTGGAACAACGGCCTTGCTTACGAGCGTGTTTTTTGCCGATTCGTCACACGGATGGGTGACCGGTGCCGGAGGATGGCTCGGCCGCACGATCAACGGAGGAGAGTCCTGGTCTCAACAGGCCATCGATACGCAGCAGCCGCTGTACGCCGTCTCTTTTCCCTCTCCCAATGTCGGCTGGGCGGTTGGGGGAGGCGGCACCATCTATCATACGACAGATGGAGGGCAGCATTGGAGGGAACAGATCAGTGGGACCACGGCGGCGCTCTATACGGCACACTTTCTCGATGAGCAGAAAGGGACAATCGTTGGCGCACTGGGAACCATCCTGTCGACATCCGATGGTGGTGCGACATGGACCGCGCAAGGCACGCAGAGTGCCGTAACCTTGTTCGACGTCTTCTTCACCGATGCCACAACTGGTTGGGCGGTCGGTAATGCGGGGGCGTTGTTTCAAACGACTGATGGCGGTGCCACATGGGTGGATCAGACTCTGCCCTGTGGGCGTACTTGTACGAAGCTCACTGATTTGCTGAAGGTCCGGTTCACGAGCCGGCAAGAAGGTTGGATTGTCGGTGAGCGAGGAACGTTGTATCGGACGACGGATGCCGGTCTCACCTGGAGTGAGGGAAGATCGATTGCCCCAGCATCACTCTTTGGCCTCAGTTTTCCCGATGCTGAACGCGGGTGGGCGAGTGGTGAAAATGGGACCATCGTGCATCTGCAACTGAATCGCTGAGTGGTTGTTTGCCGCGCATGTTTTTCGGTGGTCAGGATCCTCTGGGCCTTCCGCGCGGACGCAGCGTTGATTCCAATCCAAATCGCTTCGCCATCCTGTTTACCCAAGCCTCGTCACCGAACGGACGCCCTCGCTGTACGCTCACTCGAAGAGTCTCTAGTTCCTCCCCGGTCTCGGAACGATTCACGCGCATCATCCAATTGCGCGGGGGCGAGACCGGCCAGTCACTCAGCCAGGCTGTCAGTTTGGCATCGCCCTGAGCACGTCGCCATAGGCTGCTCCACCGCCAGTTTTCCGCCTGTCTGACCAACTTGGCCCGTAGTGCATTGCGTTCTACATACCGAGCGACGGTCAAAAAATGTTCATCCGTCTTGACGGGAAAGGATTTGAAGCGGCCTTGATAGACAGGACCAGTGCCGGCGGTCTCGTGCCGCACATGCCACCGTTGCGTATGGGTGACGGTAATCCAGCGAAGAATTTCTGATAGTTCGCCATCGTGGCGCGGCCACAGGAGAAGGTGCCAGTGATTCGGCATGAGGCAATAGGCGGCGATGCGGATGCGAAATTCGGCGTGGGCTTCGGCCAGAATAGCTTCGAAGGCAATGTAGTCGGACGGGGTTTCAAACAGCGGGAGTCGCCCAACCCGACGATTCAGGACATGATAGGCAAGGTTGCCTGCAGCAAGGCGAGGTCGACGTGGCATAGACGATCTTCTAATGAATCTACTACAAAAATGTCAAGAAAATACTCCCGATAATCATCTCGAAGGCTCCTCTCTTGAAGAGTAGAGTCGTTGCTAACGCGACGGGCTCATCCACTTTAACCGAGGAGGTTGCGATGATGTGTTATGCGGGCATTGATCTCCATGCCACG
>NZ_CZQA01000003.1 GCF_001458735.1 Candidatus Nitrospira nitrosa | reverse complement strand
CCAGGACTAGCCGCACGGCCTGCTCTCGGAACTCCTTCGTATACTGCTGTCGCGGGACCTGTTCCATCTCACACCTCCAGCCCTCTCATTCTAGGTTGAAGGCGTCCACTTTTTCGAGCTTACCTCAAGTTGTTGCCCGCACGCCATGATCGAGCACAACATGCCCTGCGAGGAGAACACCGAGTCGACTGTCGACGGACACCGAACGACGTGATGTGTTTGCGCATGCGAAGCGGAGCCCCTGTTGTCTTGAACTTACCCCACCCATTTGCTATCCTTCGCCACCTTTCACAGCCGACGGATCTCTTCCTACATTGCACATGATTCTTTAAGGAGTATTCATATGGCCGGCATCAAGCGGGCGTTGATCAGTGTTTCGGATAAGACTGGAGTCGTCGAGATGGCCAAGGGGCTGGAAGCACTTGGGGCCCAAATTTTGTCGACCGGAGGAACGTCGAAGGCACTTCGCGATGCCGGGGTGAACGTCACGGATGTGGCTGCCTATACCGGCTCTCCGGAGATTCTTGATGGGCGGGTGAAAACCTTACATCCCAAGATCCATGGAGGCCTACTGGGTCGGCGTTCCCTCCCGGCCCATATTGAACAGATGAATCAACATGGGATCGGTCCGATTGATGTCGTGATCGTCAATCTCTACCCCTTTGAAGCCACCATTGCCAAGCCTGATTGCCGGTTTGAGGACGCCATTGAAAATATCGACATCGGTGGGCCGTCTATGTTGCGCTCAGCCGCTAAGAATCACGACGATGTGCTGGTTGTGGTTGATCCCGCCGATTATTCCCGGGTGCTGGATGCGCTGAAGGCCGATACCGCGACACCGGCACTTCGTCGTGAACTGGCGATGAAGGTCTTTCAACATACTGCGCGCTACGATGGGTTGATCGCCGGCTACTTGGAAAAGCAGACGAAAGGCGGAGAGGTGAAGTTCCCCCAAGTGTTGTCGCTGCAGTTTGAGCTGAGCGAAACGCTCCGCTATGGCGAAAACCCCCATCAGCAGGGCGCATTTTACCGGGAACTCAACAGCCACGAACCATCCGTGTCGCGAGGGAAGATTCTGCATGGGAAGGCGATGTCGTACAACAACTTCCTGGATGCCAACTCTGCCCTCGAATTGGTGAAGGAATATCATGAGACTGCCGTCGCCATCATTAAACACAACAATCCATGCGGCGTCGCACTGGGAGCCACACCGGTGGAGGCCTATGTGAAGGCCCGCGAGACCGATCCGGTCTCGGCGTTTGGAGGCGTGCTGGCGTTTAACCGTATTGTGGATTTGGCTACGGCAAAAGAAATTACGTCCACATTCGTTGAGGTGGTCATCGCTCCGGGGTTTGCCGACGATGCACTCGCTGAGTTGAAGCGCAAGAAGGATCTACGGTTGTTGGATATCGGCCCCTTGGCGAAGGTCAAGCAGGAAGGATTCGATCTCAAGAAACTCGTCGGTGGGCTCATCGTGCAGGATCGCGATCTTGGCGTCTTGCCGGATCTTCGCGCACTGACGGTGCCGACGCTCCGTAAACCGACGGACGAGGAGTATGCCGCCTGCGCGTTTGCGTGGATCGTCTGTAAACACGTGAAATCGAACGCCATCATCTACGCGAAGCCAGGCCAGACAGTGGGGATTGGAGCCGGGCAGATGAGCCGTGTCGATTCCGTGAAGTTGGCCGCCATGAAAGCACAAATGCCGGTGAAGGGATGTGTGATGGCCTCGGATGCATTCTTTCCTTTCCGCGATGGTCTCGATGCGGCCGCTGAAGTGGGAATTACCGCCGTCATTCAACCTGGTGGATCGATTCGAGACGCGGAAGTCGTCAAGGCTGCGGATGAACATGGAATGGCGATGATTCTTACGGGCATGCGCCACTTCCGCCACTAGTCGGATGTTGAAAACGGCCGCCAGCGGCGTTCTCGCATCGCAAAGCGCCTCAACGTACCCACCACTGTACGCCTCGGCACTTCGCTTGCTGCGGCCTTGCTGGCGACTCGTTTTGAACATCCTCCACGGTAACCGTTCTCTATTCTAAGGAACCATTATGAAGGTGCTTGTCGTCGGCAGCGGAGGGCGTGAGCACGCGATGGTGTGGAAGCTCGCGCAGAGCCCACGGAAACCGATCGTATATTGTGCTCCCGGCAATGCAGGTATTGCCTCATTGGCGACGTGCGTACCGATCAAGGCGGACGATCTTTCAGGACTGAAGCAGTTTGTCACTCATGAACAAATCGACCTGACGGTCGTAGGGCCTGAGGTGCCACTGGCTTTGGGAATCGTTGATGAATTCCGCAAGGCCAAGCTCAGAGTGTTTGGCCCAACCAAGCAGGCTGCTCGATTGGAGGCCAGCAAGATCTTTTCAAAAGATGTGATGGCACAGGCCAAGATTCGCACCGCCCAGGCCAGGAGTTTCGAAAAGGCTGCGGATGCGATGGCCTATCTTGAGCGGCATGACGTACCGGTCGTCATCAAGGCGGATGGGTTGGCGCAAGGGAAAGGCGTCATTATTGCCACGACTCACGAGCAGGCAAAACAAGCGGTTCGTGATTGCATGGAGACGGAGGTCTTTGGGCTGGCCGGAAAGCAGGTTTTGATCGAACAGTTTCTGGATGGTGAAGAACTGACGATCATGGCGTTTACTGACGGCAAGACCATTGTCCCAATGCCGCCGGCACAAGATCATAAGCGAGTGGGGAATGGAGACGCCGGACTGAATACAGGCGGGATGGGGGCCTACTGTCCGGCTCCGCTTGGGACAGCTTCCCTTAGAGATCAAGTGCTCCATGAAGTATTGCAGCCGATGATCGATGCCATGGCCCGTATTGGTTCGCCGTTTCAAGGCGTGCTCTATGCTGGCCTCATGATTGTGAAGGGGATTCCCTATGTGCTGGAGTTCAATGCTCGGATGGGCGATCCCGAAACGCAGGTCGTGCTGCCTTTGCTGAAGACGGATTTACTTGATGTGATCGACGCGGTGATCGACCATCGGCTTGAGCAACTACCGGTCGAATGGTCTCGAGAGGCTGCGGTATGCGTGGTGATGACCTCCGGAGGCTATCCCGGTTCGTATCAGCAGGGAATGGTGATTGCCGGACTTCCCGCGACCGCTGCCGCTTCCTCGGCTTCCGTTGTGTTTCATGCCGGCACTGCGCTACGGGACAAGGACATTATCACAGCGGGGGGGCGTGTGCTTGGTGTGCTTGGGCTGGGCTCAACACTCTCCGAGGCTCAACGTGAGGCCTATCGAGTCGTGAATACGATTTCCTTCGAAGGCTGTCACTTCCGAACCGACATTGCCCACCGCGCGCTTCGTGGGTAGGGTGAATTCGCGGACCATGTCTCTGCCATATTTCTCCTACTGATCACAGCTCATCCAGAGCGACATTTCAAGTGCTGGGCGATCCCCGTGGACTGAAGAGGGGTCCGCTTGGGTTCTCCTAGGTACGAATAGCCAGGGTCAATCACCTTCGGTAGGCGATCGTCCAATCTGCTAGAATATCCTCCTTTAGCCATTACGAAAGTATTTGCCCTCCACCTCGGACGCTGTACGTAGGGCCGTGAGCGAGAGACACCTATGACGAAAGGGGAGACCAACATGCTTCATCACCCGCAGCGGTTTGTCGGCGCAGTTGTCTGTGTGGGGGTGGCGATGAGCCTGGTGGGCTGTGACTACTGGCCGCCGACGCTGCAGGATGAGATCGAACAATTACGTGCCGAAATTCAAACGCTGACGATGGAGAAAACGCAACTGCAGGCTCAAGTGGTTGACTTGACCAGAGTGAAGCAGGAACTCCAGGGACAGATGGATGATCTGAGCCGAGTCAATCGAGAGAAAGGCGTCATCATCAGTGGGTTACAGAGTCAGTTGGAAGCGGTACGCATCAAAGCAATGAAGGCGATGAGTCCGAAGGCATCGACCCGCAAAGGTTCCTCCAAATCACCTGCGACATCTCCGTCCAAGGGTGCGCCGAAATCTTCAGGAAGTAAGCATCCTGCTCCACGATCCATCGGAGTGCGATAGCTTGATGCAGCACGGTTTTCAGCATCGTGCTGCAGAACGCCTGCTTGGCCTTCGGCAACCGGCCGAGGTGTTCGAGTCGGCACGCTCATTTGGAGACCAACCATCGTTTCACTGCGGCTGGTCCAGGCTCGGTGCGTTAATGACGGGTCCCAGCAGGTGTAGCCCCCATCGGCGCAGGGAACTCCTTCCGTCTGCCAAGAGCCTGAGACGCCGTGTCGATCAGCTCGCGTGTTGGGCTAGAGGTCGGATAGCCGTAGGATGACCAGGCCTGGCAGGGCGGGAATGCGGGCATCGTTGGTGAGAAACTGATCACAGCTGGTCTGTTGCGCCGTGGCGGCGTGAATGGCGTCGGGCAACTTGAGGTGCGCGTTGGCCCGCAGGTGCGCCGCGGCGATGAGGATGTCCCGGCTGACGGGAACGATCTGCAAGGAGGTGGATGGTTGTAGGGCGTGGAGATACGCGGCTTGCCGCTCGGTATGGTGGTCCAGCAGCGGTTTGACCAACACTTCTGCGAGCGTGAGTTCACTCGTGACGGCCGTCAACTTTCCGTGGTCGAGTGCCTCGAAGAGTGTGGTCAGGACCGCTCGAGCAAAGAAAGTAGGGTCAGATCTTGCAATGTGCATTTGAGACCCTGACGCAGTTCTTACTGCTACTTGCCGCTCGGAGCCAGTTCGAACCAACTCCAACGTCGGCTCGCCTTACGGAGTCGATGATGTCCAGCAAATTCCTGGAGACCTGTTGGCGGACTCAGCGACTTCACGTACAGTAGCTCAGTGAGATGCCTGCACCATGGCAGAGGATAGTTGCTCCTGGTAATGGCGATGCACGATACAAGATCTGACCCTAATTTGTGTGACCCTAATTTGTG
Source organism: Candidatus Nitrospira nitrosa (assembly GCF_001458735.1). NCBI lineage: Bacteria > Pseudomonadati > Nitrospirota > Nitrospiria > Nitrospirales > Nitrospiraceae > Nitrospira > Candidatus Nitrospira nitrosa. Next base: position 1,794 of record NZ_CZQA01000003.1, on the reverse strand, counting down.
ACGATTGCCAAAATGAAACAAATACCTTCATCAAGTATTAACTTAATCTCAATCGGAATTGTCCTACTCATCTTGCTCTTCTGTTTTCCACAATCGGGGTTTCCATTTAGCAAGTTAGCTGACTATCTGGGGGCGTTTAAGGATGAAAGAGCTGATATTAGAAGAGCTGCGCTTGGCCAATTGCTAAGCTGTCAAGAAGAGGACAAGGAGTGCCTTGAAGGAGGCAGTCCAGAGTCCTTTGGTCAGCTTGTCACGGCGGTTATACCTCTGCTGGATGATCCCGATCCAAATGTTCGGGAAGCAAGTATTCTCTATTTGAAGCAATCAACCTTAGCCCGTGTGGTTACGCCAATCGCTCGACGGCTGCGAGATGCGAATGATGATGTGCGTGCGACAGCAGCCGAAGCCTTTTATCTCATAAAAGTGGATGCAGCTACTGTGCGAGAGCTTGAACGCCTACTGCTAGATAAAAACAAGAGAGTGCGAATGGGCGCAGCTAGTTCCCTCGGCTTGAACGGGACTAAGAAATCTGTGGGCCTACTGCGAAAAGCTCTTGCTCATGAAGCCGATCTGGATGCACGCGAATTGTACACGGAGACATTGAAGGAACTTGAAAAGAGACTTGTTACAAGTGGTACAGCGCAGCGAAATCGTGGCCAAAGACCCATCTCTCCGTGAAACCGTACTCTGATCCTCATTGCAATCTCACCAGCACGCGCTTGCAGCAGTAACAGGGTCAGATCTTGAACTGTGCATTCGAGACCCTGACACAGTTCTTACTGCTACTTGCTGCTCGGAGCCAGTTCGAACCAACTCCAACGTCGGCTCGCCTTACGGTGTCGATGATGTTCAACAAATTCCTGGAGACCTGTTGGCGGACTCAGCGACTTCACGTACAGTAGCTCAGTGAGATGCCTGCACTATGTCACGGGAGATGCTGCAGGTGAGAATGATGCACGATTCAAGATCTGACCCTAATTTGTGTATAAACGGAGCTTGAATTCAAATCCGAAGCGCAACACCAAAGCGAGCGCGGAGCACTTCCGCTGGTGTTCGATAGGCCAGACATTTCCGGGGTCTATTATTGAGGGACCGGACAACGTTCGCAAGGTGTGCGGGCGGGACGCGGGAAAAGTCCGTGTGTTTAGGGAAATAGTCCCGCAACAACCCATTGGTATTCTCGTTGGTCCCGCGTTCCCAGGCCGCATAGGGAGCCGCGAAGTACACACGTAGGGGCAAGACACGTTGGAGATCTTGGAACGCTCCCCACTCACTGCCATTATCGACCGTGAGGGTTTTCAGGAGTTGTGTCGGGAGGGATCGAAACAGACGGTGGGTCGCCTGGGTCACAACGGCAGCGGTGCGGCGCGGGACTGTCGCCGCAAGTAGAACGCGACTCCTCCGCTCCACATGGGTGGCGACCGCCGCCGAGTGGCCTCGTCCCACTACGGTATCCCCTTCCCAATCCCCAAACCGGCCACGACGGGCCACGATAGCGGGGCGCTCTGCCAGACTGACTCGACCGGTGAAACGAGGGGTGCGCGGCCCGCTCCCATAGCGCTTGCGGCGCTGACGACGGAACTGCCGAAGACAGCGATACCATCTGCCACCACTGGTGCGATCCTGCGCAATCCACTGATAGAGCGTTTGATGGCTTACTCGCATGGTGACCCCGGTTGTCAAGAGTGGACGCCATGAATGACAGTCTCACGCCGCCGACTGTTGACGGGCCCACCGTTGGGCAAATGCCGCGGGCGAGCGATTCCCCAGCCGGGAATGCCGTCGCTGGCGGTT
>NZ_CZQA01000002.1 GCF_001458735.1 Candidatus Nitrospira nitrosa | reverse complement strand
CGTGCATTTCTGGACCGGTATCACTATCATCGGCCGCATCTTGGATTCACCCCGATGCGACCGCCGTTATCGCCAAGCCGTGAAGGACCTGACGGACTGTCGGATATTTACGGAGAATAGTGCGGTCAGCCCCCGGTCAGAGTTGTTCTGACCAGGCACTGTTGGTCGGAGAGAGACACCACAGGCGCAATCGCTAACTCCGCCTGAAGTAACCCGTGATAAGAGCAGCGTCAATAACAGTCTCAATAGACTCCTGAACTCGCCTTGCTATACTTCAAAAAGGTCGAACAAGATCCATGAAGAAACTCCTGATCAGCATCGCAGCGCTTGGAGTCGTCACCGTAGCGGGAAGCCTCTGGTGGCTGCCCAACTCACTGGATGCTCAGGTCGCTTCCGCTATCCGCCGATATGGGCCTGAGATCACCGGTGTATCCATCAGTCTCTCAAACACCACCATCAATCCTCTCGACGGCAAAGCGGCTTTGTACGGCCTGGTGGTCGGCAATCCCGCCGGCTTCAAGACCAAACAGGCTCTGTCGCTTGACGAAATCAGCATGACGCTCGATATCAGGTCGCTGACGACCGACGTGATCCGGATCAAAGAACTCATCCTTCTCAAACCGGAAATCATGTACGAGTATGCCGCCGGCAACAGTAACCTCGATGTACTACGACGCAACATCGAACGCGCCATCGGCCATGACCAGCAGAAGGCTCAGCGCTCGGAATCCGGCAAGAAACTCCTCATCGAACATCTGTACGTGAAGTCCGCAAGAGCCCACATGAGTGCCGAACTGCTCAATGGCAAAGCCGTCTCGGTGCCGATCCCCGACGTGCATCTCCAAGACATCGGCAAGAAATCGGACGGAGTTACCGCCGGAGAAGTCACCAACCAGATCCTCGCCTCGATCGTACAGCAGGTCAGCACGGCCATGACAGCAGCTGGTATGCATACCGCCACCAACACCATCCAGGAAACGGTAGACTCCGCGACCCAGGCCATCAAGGGTCTCTTCAAATAGCGGAATGTTGGTCACATTTGGACTGATCCTTAGCCGTCATCCCCCTCTTTTTGCAGTCTAGAAAAACACGACCTATTTCAGTACACTCTCACGTAAACTTCACGATCTTACCGCGAGGCTATCAATGGGATTTCTCAGCAAACTGCTCGATATGCCGTCATTCAATGGCGCGACAAACGCACTCCTCGTAGAGTTGGCCTTGCTTGAATTCACCGAGTCAGAACGGACCCACCTGAAAGGCCGTGTCATTGAGCTCTACCGCACGCATCGCACTGCAGAGGGAACAGAGGAAGTGACGTTGGTTGAGCTGAATCAAACGCCCCGCTTCTTTCAATTGAACCTGGTGGCCCTCGCGATGAAGGACCTTGGCTATAAGCCTCCACTCAAAAAGGAAAAATTGAAGACAATTCGTGATCCATTCGATCCCAACCACGCGGATGCACGAGCACTGAACGCAGTCGCGCGACGATTAAAATGGCAACACGGGATCGAAATCTGGATTCGCGAAGAGCCCATCAGTTTTGATTCCTGGTAATCTGTCATTCGCTTGACAGACCAATTGATCCACGGTTATTCTGCCGACGCTCCCTCGTTTTAGATACCACATACAGGAGACGCCATGTTTATTTCTGCTGTTCGAGCACTGTTCCTTGCCATACTGTTTGTTTCCACACCCCTCTTTTGGCCCTCATTCAGCCAGGCTGCCGAATTCAAGATGGGGGTCGTAGATCCGCAATCGGTATTGGAAAAATCTAAAGCAGGGAAGCGCGCGCTCGACGAACTTAAGGAACATATTCTGGGCAAGCAGAAACTGCTTGGCAAAGATGAAGAAGAGCTCCGCAATACCGACAAACAATTGAAGGAACAGGCCCCCAAATGGACCGAGACGGAAAAGAAAGAGAAGGAGGGGCAGTTCCGAACAAAAGTCCAGGACTTCCAGAAACGGGCGCAAGAATTCAACATGGAGATCCAGAAAAAGCAGAAGGAATTGGTCGATGAGTATATGAAGAAAATCTCCGCCGCGACACAAACCGTCGCGGAAAAAGGCGGAGTGGCACTCGTGGTCGACAAAGGCAGCGAGCAGACCGTCAAGATCGTGATCTACCACAAAAATACGATTGATCTCACAGAGCAGGTCATCAAGGAGTTCGATCGAGTCAATAAGTAGGATTTAGAGGAATGAGTGAAAACGCTCACTGCCTCACCCGCCAACCCCTGCGCGACGAGACGCGCCTTTCACCGGGCAAGGCCACAGCGAGCAAGAGGCCGAGACATACGCGGTTGATACGTTGCGGTCTTGAGCGATGCGAGAACGAGGCTGGAGGCCTTTTGCACCATCCTCAATCCAGCGGGTACCCAGCTTCCCGCCACGCGCGAATCCCTCCATCCATCGAGAGTACATTTTCGTACCCCATCTGTTGCAACGCATCGGCAGCCAGCACTGATCGATAGCCTCCGCCACAATACAGCACGATGGAGTCCTGCTTATCAGGAACCACCGACTCGATATCCCGTTCGATAATTCCCTTCCCAAGATGTATAGCGCCTTTGGCATGGTCCTTGGCAAATTCATGGTCCTCACGGATATCGAGGAAATGAAACCGCTCGCCCCGGTCGAGACGCGCCTTCACCTCAACTACGCGACATTCCTTCACTCGTTGCCTCGCTTGCTCAACCAGTTTTAAAAAGCCTGGATTATGCTTCATGTTTCCTTCCCATTCAAAAAAGCGATAGCTGTCTCTGACCTGGCCGGCAAAATGTTTCAGAAATGGGCCTCATACCATCGTCCGGAAATCCTGCTTTTCGCTTCGCAAGCTCAAAGAGCTGTGTGATCAAATTCCAATAGGGCCCCTGTCCGTCCTGTCTCTTGAAAAATTGCCCCTCCGTCAACGTCCCACCTCTCACTTCCCGGAGGCGATTGGTGATTTTCCCGATCCGTTCCGGAAATGCCTCCGTCAGCCGATCCACAAACACCGACTCCACAGCCCCGGACAACCGTAACAGACTATAGGTGGCTGTACAGGCCCCGGCATGGACACTCCGCTCCAGCAAATCCGGAATATCCTCTTCATTCACCGCGGGAATGATCGGGGCAATCGAGAGGCCGGTCGGAATACCGGCTGCCGCTAGTATGCTCATGGCAGCAAACCGCTTGGTAATCGATGGAGCTTGTGGTTCGATCTTGCGGGCCACCTCGTCGGACGAAAAGGGAATACTGAAGTACACCAGCACCCAGGCCTCTCGTTGCAATCGACGAAGCACATCAAGATCGCGCAGGACCAGCGCTCCTTTCGTGATGATTGCGATCGGATTTCGATACTCAGCACACACTTCCAGGCAGGCACGGGTTAATCCATGACTCGCTTCGAGCGGTTGATAGCAGTCCGTGTTTCCGGAAAAGACAATCAGCTCTCCCTTCCACGAGGGCTTCTCGAAAGCTTGCCGAAGCAGCCGCGGCGCATCCTGCTTGACGACAAGCTTGCTCTCAAAATCGGTTCCTGAGCCAAATCCCCAATATTCATGAGAAGGTCGGGCATAGCAATAGGCACAGGCATGAAAGCAGCCGCGATAAGGATTGACACTCCAGCGAAACGGTAAATCAGGACTGTCGTTACGACTGAGAATCTCCCGGCTATCGTCGGTATAGAGCGTCAGCTTGGCGACACCAGCCGGCTCAAGGAGATCACGATGCCGAGACTCGAAGGGGTTGGGGGGATTGGAGATCCGACGCATCGCGCCTATCCTCTCCCTCATGCCCGATTGATGTCAAACCTCTTCCCCTGACGCAGTAGCCTAGTCGTTTCGTTGACTCTCGGAAACCTAGCCCGTATTATTCACGACTCTTCGTAGCCCTTCGAGTTGCTCATGGTCCCGAGCCTAGTGGAGGGACGTAATGGCCTGTACGGTTCATGTTTCGAGTTTTAGGTTTCAAGTTATCAGGCAATGTGAGACTCGCGCTTCACGAACGACGAGCTTTGAAAGGATAGCCTGTGCACGACCTCAAACAGCTCCGCGACAATCTTGACCACATCCGCACCACTCTGGGACGACGCGGGAACGACGTCCAGTGGAATGACATCCAACAGTTAAGCGAGCAACGACGAACGATCACCACGCAGGTTGAGCAACTCCGATTCGAGCTCAATAAAGGTTCAGAAGAAGTCGCCCGTCTACGCCGAGCCAAAGAACCGGCTGAAGCAGCCATGGCCGCCATGAAGCAGGTGGGAGACCGCATCAAAGAAGCCGAAGGAACCTTGCGAACGGTTGAGGAGGCCCTGAGCGACGTCGCCCTCCGCATCCCCAACCTCCCTCATAGCTCTGTTCCGGTCGGGGCTGATGCAGCTGAGAACGTTGAAGTTCGTCGCTGGGGAACGATCCCATCGTTTTCTTACTCTCCCAAGCCCCATTGGGACATCGGAGAGCACCTCGGCATCTTAGATTTTGATCGAGCCGCGAAGATTGCCGGTGCCAGATTTTCCGTCATGACGGGAGCCGGTGCCAGACTCGAGCGCGCATTGATCAACTACATGCTTGATCGACACACGACTCACCATGGATACCGTGAGGTAATCACACCTCTCATGGTGAATCGATCGACGATGACGGGCACCGGTCAGCTTCCCAAATTCGAGGAAGATCTTTTTCGTCTGAAAGACGAAGACTACTTCCTCATCCCCACGGCGGAAGTACCGGTCACCAATCTGCACCGTGAAGAGATCCTGAGCAGTGACCGTTTACCGTTGCGGTATACCGCCTATACACCCTGCTTTAGACGAGAGGCGGGGTCCTATGGAAAAGACACCAGAGGCCTCATCCGTCTCCACCAATTCAACAAGGTGGAACTGGTCGCGTTCACAACGCCCGATCGGTCCTATGAGGAGCTTGAACGCCTGACAGGCCACGCAGAATCAATCTTGCAAGACTTGAATCTTCCCTATCGTGTGATGGCCCTGTGCTCCGGAGACATGGGATTTTCCGCCGCCAAGACCTATGACCTTGAAGTGTGGCTCCCGTCGCAACAACAGTATCGCGAGATTTCCTCCTGCAGCAATTTCGAATCGTTTCAGGCCAGACGCGCGAGCATCAAATATCGGTCCGCCGGCGGAAAGAAAGACACGAAGACCGACTTTATCCATACACTCAATGGTTCAGGCCTGGCCGTCGGACGAACCGTCGTGGCGATCCTGGAAAACTTTCAACAGCCTGACGGATCGGTTGAAATTCCACCAGTGTTACGGCCGTTGATGGGAGGGATGGAACGAATCACAAAAGAATAAACGCTCTCCCGTCGCGTACCTGTTAGATTCCCTGGAGTCTGCCGCCCCCACCCTAACCATTTCGAAAATAGCCCCTATTCTCCTCCCTTGAATTGGGCGTCCAATTCGTGTACAACCGCCCTCCGCTAAGATACCCTCGCGGAACAAACACATTTACAACAAAGGAGCCGAAATGGGAGCACAGTGGTCCCTAAGTCAAGAAGAAGAAGACATGCATCGCCAGAGTTTGTTCCGAAAGGCCAGAAAGGGCGATGAGAAAGCCAAACAGGAGTTACAAGAAGTCTATGGGGTGCGACTCTGGTCAGAGCAGGAACGTGCGGAGTTGACGTATGAAAACCCTCGGTTTGCCAAGCGCGGGAAGCAGAAGGCTTGAACATCCCGATAGGCGCAACCGCAAACCCAGAGAGAATCTAATACACACCTCGTGGACACTAGCGATTCACCATCGCACGAATCGGCTTTCACGAAACTTGCAGGGAGGTCGTAGCCTGCGCGACCTCATCGTATCCGCTAACAACGGTATCCGACCCCTTACCTTCACAGATAGACAGCGACCTTGTCGTTTGACGGCTTACAGGTGGTTATCAAGTCAAGAACGAGAGGCCCTCTAGATGCACGGCGAGAAAGAATCTGGGTGGAGAAAGTTGTATGTGACCACACCTAGAACCCCATACTGAATCCACGAAAATGCGATATTGAAGTTATTAATCGCTTATCTTCTCCGACATATATTGAATAGCCTGGGTTCGTAACTTCTGTGACTGTATTGGTTGTCGTGCAATAAGCACAGCTACCCTTCGCAGTAACAAATGCAGGTTGGTAAATTCTACCTTTCCCCTCCTTATACCCTTCAACAAGCTCAAACTCCTGCGTGAATTGAATGGCGAACTGATTCACTTCTTCAGTGAAGAAGTGCTGAACTTCTGACGCTAGGCGATTTCCGAGGGTACCTCCCTGATATGGCAGACTAGTACCGAAGTCAGTGCGAACCCAAGCTTCTATTCTGCTCTCAACGCTGTTCATCGAGAACGTAATCATAGGAGCAGGGAATGTTCTAAGATAGGCAGCGATAGATTCATGAATCTGAACCACCTGGGGAGTCTTTTGGCAGTCGGACGCTAATTCTTGCGCGATACCCTGTGTGACATCACGATTGCGATAAAAACCACGATCATTTGTAATCAAGTGAACACTGAAATTGGATGCGAGTTCTAGTGTTGCTTCCCATATAGCACAGTCCCGAAACTCCTCTGACTTTGCTAAACTGGGCGCTATTCCCTGAATAACGCGATCTAAAGCTGCCTGGGCGTGTTGGTGAGTGAACGGTATCTTTTCCAGACAGCTGGATAGCTGGTCTAGTCGATTGCGTAATCCATCCTCGAATGACTTTTCGTCGAGAGGAACAACTAGCGCCATTTTACGGCCTGTGAAATGTCCGGCAGCACGCAATGTGTCGCCGAGAGTCTTGGTCAACCTTATCCCCTCTTCTTTGATCTTGTTATGTAACTCTTTTGCCACTATCTCCGGCAATCCTATCCGACCTTGTTGTTGCCTTATGGATCGGATGAACGCATTTCCCATCGCACTGAGGAGTAGTCTTTCATTTAGGTAATTAGGGCGTTTCGTAACCATAAGGTAAGCTGGAGGCCTTATGGTTACAGGACAAAACCGGGTATTCGGGTGCGCGGCCAACTTGTTGCGGGGCAAGAAGTGCGTGTTTTGTGGATCGTTCAAGGTCAACCGGACACGACGTGAGAGAGGGCTTCGGAAATTCGGACAGTGTGATAAGTGGGAGCCTGGCTTCACCAACGCCACCGGAAGGTGGCGACACAAAGGAGCGAGGCAATGAAACGCACGAGACGGAATCACGGAGCCACCTTT